>JAEDKB010000048.1 GCA_016296045.1 Oscillospiraceae bacterium | reverse complement strand
GTAGGAACAGTGCGTTAAGTACCGGTTGGATGGGAGGTTGCCGCCGGGCGAAGGAGTCAGCTTCTGATTCCGCGGTGCTGTTACCGCAACCGCCTGAGCAGGTGCCTCTTTTTTGGCATAGCATCGCAGCATATTTCAACCTCCTCCCATTTTTTAAGGAGGAATTTTTTATGTCCAAATTCACCGTTCGGCGCATCGTTACCGATGCCATCCTCATCGCGCTTTTCTTCGCTCTTTCCATGCTTTCCGTTGAAATTGCGGGCGTGAAGCTCACCTTTGTCGCCCTAACCACCATTCTTGCCGCCCTGTTCTTTGGGCCGGTGGACGCCTTTCTGGTGGGTTTGCTGGGGGCATTTTTGGAGCAGCTTCTGAAATACGGCCTTACCGCCACCACCATGCTGTGGGTGCTTCCGGAAGCGCTTCGCGGTCTGCTGTTCGGACTGTGCGTCTTCTTCTTTGCCAAGCAGTTTACCCATGAGAAGATGCTCTCGCAGCGCAAGCCCTATTTTTACTACGGCGCGTGCATCGTCACGGGGATGCTTACCTCCGTTTTCAACACGCTGGTATTCTATGTGGACGCAACACTCTATGGCTATTATACCTACGCGCTCATTTTCGGTGTGTTCTGGTATCGCCTGCTTCTCAGCATTGCCGTTTCCATTGTTCTGGCAACGGTCGCTCTGCCCATTTTCGCGGCTTTGAAAAAAACAAAACTTCTTACCAAAGGATCCTGATTATGACTGTATCGGAGGCACTTTCTTATATCCACAGCGTAAGCTGGAAGGGCTCTGTTCCCGGACTTTCGCGGACAAGAGAGCTGCTGCGGCGGCTCGGAAACCCTCAGAATCAACTGAAATTTATTCACATTGCGGGCACCAACGGCAAGGGCTCTACCGCCGCCATGCTTGCATCGGTTCTCCGCGCCGCCGGCTACCGCACGGGTCTTTACACCTCGCCCTATATTTCCTGCTTTAATGAGCGGATGCAGGTGGACGGCGCGATGATTCCCGACGGGGAGCTGGCGGAAATCACCGAAGCCGTGCGTCCCCATGCCGACGCCATGGCAGACGCGCCGACGGAATTTGAACTGGTGACCGCCGTCGCCATGGTCTATTTTGCGCGGCATTCATGTGACCTTGTCGTGCTGGAGGTCGGTCTGGGCGGCGAGCTGGATTCCACCAATGTCATTTCCACGCCGGAGGCCGCCGTGATCTGCAACATCGGTCTTGACCATACGCAGGTACTGGGCGATACGCTCGAAGCGATCGCCGCCGCAAAGGCCGGCATCATCAAGGGCGGAGATGTCGTCATCTATCGCGGCGAAGAATGTGTCGAGCACGTTTTTGAAGAAAAGTGCGCCGCCGTGGGTGCCGTGCTCCACCGTGCGGATTTTGAGCGCCTCCGCCTGCACTCCCACAGTCTCTACGGTCAGGTGTTTGACTGCGGAGAGCGAAAGAAGCTGGAGCTTCCGCTTCTGGGCGGACACCAACTGAAAAACGCCGCCGTCGCGCTGGCGGCAATCGATGTTTTGACGCAAAAGGGCTGGAAAATTTCGGAGGACGCGGTTCGCCGGGGGCTGAAAACCGTTTCGTGGCCCGGGCGTTTTGAGCTGCTTTCCGAACAGCCGCTGTTCATTGTTGACGGCGGTCACAATCCGCAGTGTATCGCCGCCCTGACGGAAAATGTCCGAACCTATCTGTCGGGCAAAAAAATCACCGCCCTCACCGGTGTGATGGCGGATAAGGATTTTGGGGAAATGTTTTCGTGCATCGCCCCGTATATCTCCCGTTTTGTGGCGGTCACGCCCGACAATCCCCGTGCGCTGAAGGCCGCCTCCCTTGCGGAAATGCTCTCCGGTTTCGGAAAGCCGGTTTCCTGCTGTGACGATGTGGCGCAGGGGGTGCGCCTTGCCATGGAGCAGACCGACGCAGATGACGCGGTCCTCGCCTTCGGCAGCCTCTATATGGTCGGAACCATCCGCGAAACGGTAAAAGCAGAGACAACGCCATGCGGCTAAAGATAATAGCGGAAGAAAACACATCAATTTGTGTTTTCTTCCGCTTTTTATACGAATATCTGACAGAAAGATTTCTTTCCATGTCATCCTGAGCGAATGCGAAGGATCTTCGCACTATCGATAGCAAAAAGATTCTTCGTCACTTCGTTCCTCAGAATGACATATACGGGGGCTTCGTATTACATTTGCGAAGCCCGATTTTATTACGCGCCGACGGTTTTTTCCACACGTTCCAGACACAGCAGCGCCAGCGCACAGCCGACGACGGAAACGGCAATGCAGACCAGCAGCATATTGCTCACGCCCACCGCGTCAATCAGCGTGCCGCCGAGCGCATAGGCAAACATACAGCCGAGCGTATTTGCCGTTCCGAGGTAGGTCTGCCCCTTGACGACATTGCGCTTTTCAATGACCGAGCCTGCGTAATAGACCGTGCTCACGGCAAACACGGCATAGCCGAGCATCTGCGCCGTCTGCGCGATATACAGACCGACCGCTCCCGGCAGCACCAGCGACAGCAGCAGCCGCAGCGTCATAAACACGCAGGAGGCAAACAGCAAAATATCACACCGAATTTTCTTGACGATATTGGTAAACAGGAACATCGTCGGCAGCTCGACCAGCGCGGCAATCAGAAGCGCCGTTCCCTGCACGCCGGTCGCCTCCTCCAGCGCGGCGTTTGTCAGCTTGCTCTGCGCGATGCGGAGCATACAGTTGCTCAGCACGTTATGCCCGACATACAGCAGCACCGCCGCAAGGAGCATTCCGACGAATTTTTTATGCTTGCGGAAAAACTCCGCCGCCGGAGACGGTTCGCTTTCGGTATCGGCACTCTGCGCACCGCGCAGGCTGCGGTTCTCCTTCATCACCAGCACCGCGACCAGAAACAACAGCGCCGTCGTCCCTCCGGCAGCCGGAACGCCGTTCAGCCCCATATGCGCAATGGCGATCGGCGCAAGCCGTGCCGACACACCGAAGCAGATGGAACCGACACCGCGTGAAAGGCCGAAATTGATCTGCT
This sequence comes from Oscillospiraceae bacterium, assembly GCA_016296045.1. Taxonomy (GTDB): domain Bacteria; phylum Bacillota; class Clostridia; order Oscillospirales; family Oscillospiraceae; genus JAZOXB01. Next base: position 6,104 of record JAEDKB010000048.1, on the reverse strand, counting down.
CCCCGCTGCGCATCCGCGCCATACCGAGCGCGTTGGTAAACGACGGAAGCACCTGCAAGCCCACGCAAGCGCCTGCAAACAATACCGTCGTCGCCGCAATGGGAAGCTCTGCCATCGACGCTCCGGCGCATATCGCGGTAAAGGCGCTTGAAAGCAGCAGCACCCAACGCACATTCAATCGCGTGCGGTCTGTTGCCGCCGTCAGCACCGGCTGGAGCAGGCACGACGCACCCGTCGCCGCGCAGAGAATGATGCCCGAAAGCGTATCGGACAGACCGAGCTTTTCCGTCAGAAAGGGATTGGCGTAGGAAAACAAAAAGCCGTAGGTCGCCCAGAGCATTGCCTGCAAAAAAGTATATTGCAGGGTCGAATTCTGTCCTTTTTTCATGAGCGTAACCTCGTAAAGTACCATGAAAGGAGCAGATCGGTTACTTCTCCGTAGGACTGCACGCCCGATTCCACGGAAAAGCTTTTCAGATAGCTGTCATAGACCTGATCGGTAAGCTCCTTCGCCGTGTCATTTTCAAGCTCCGCATAATGCGCCTGCGCCGCGAGAATATCCGCCTTGACCTCCGCGCACACGCGCTTCTGAAGCTCCTGCGCCGCGTTTCGATCCGTTTGCCAGAGCGCGTTGAAGCAGTAGCGGAACGCGGAATAATAGCCCGAATACCGAAATACCGGAGATTCATTGGCGCTGCAGGCAAGGAAGGCGGCAAAATTTGCCTCATTTTCTCTTGCGAACGCCATGGCATGACCGATCTCATGGCACATGGTAAAGGGCAGATTCGCCGTGTAGGTCGTCGAACTGACGCAGCTTTCTCCGGTCAGGCAGATGAACGCGCCGGTCATGCCGATCTTTCCCTGAATCGGGCTGGACAGGAGCTTTTTCACGCCCACGGCAGCGCCGTCAAATTCGTCCATCGTTTTGCCGAGCACCTCGTAGCCCTCACCTGCCGCATCGGAGAGCGTGTCAAAATCGACCTCACGCATCGTCCCGTCGGCATTGCGCGCAACCTGCGGCGCATATTCATTTGCCATGTCAAGATAATAGGAGGTCGCTTCGGCAAGCTCCTGCGCGGTATAGCCCGGATCGGGCAGATTGAGCCGCTCGTTCATGGGCGGCGCGTAGTAATTCAGCCCCCAGATGCCCACAAAGGCCGTCAGCAGCAGGCTTCCGATCAGCAGCACGCCCGTCACCCACCGAAGCAGGCGCCGTCTGACGATGTCGCGGATCAGAGAAACGATCATCCAGACGATCAGCGCGGCAAGCAGCAGCTCACACAGCGGCACGGGCAGCACGGAGGTCATGGTGGCAAGCACCCCTACGATGCTGCGCGACAGCGCCGGATAAAACGAAAAAATCACGGGATTTATGTACTTTGCGAGTAAAACCATCACGCCCGTCAGAATCAGCAGTCCGACGGAGGTGGTGATACGCACGATGTTTTTTGTCATAGCAATACCCTCAAAAGACAGCGGTTTGTTGTTTTCAGTATACCTCATGCCGAATCTTTTTTCAAGAGCGCTGTTTTTCTCTGCCCTCCGCTGCCGGCAGGAAGAAATCTTCGGCGTTTTCCCTTGCATTACAGGCGAAAAAATGGTAGAATAAAGTGTTGAAATATCACTTTTCGGAGGATTTTCATTTGGAAACAAAAACCACTGTCATTTCTCCCGAGCAGCTTCGCCTTCAGGCGCAATTTTGCGGTGAGATCAAAGAATTCTGGGCCGCGCAGGGCATCACGCCCGTGGCCTTTGTCGATACCTACGGCTGCCAGCAAAACGAGGCCGATTCCGAACGCATCCGCGGTATGCTGGAGGCCGCCGGCTACGGCATGACCGACACCGAGGAGGGCGCGGACGTGATCGTTCTGAACACCTGCGCCATCCGCGAGCATGCCGAGCAGCGCGTTTTCGGCAACGTCGGCGCGCTGACGCATACCAAGCGCCGCCATCCGCGCCAGAAAATTTTCCTGTGCGGCTGCATGATGGGTCAGCCGGCCGTCGTCGAGCGCATCAAAAAGTCCTACCCCTATGTCGATGGCGTTTTTTCCACCCATCATCTTTGGGAATTTCCCGAACTGCTGCTGCGCGTCCTCAAGGGCAAAAAGCGCGTCTTCGCCGTGGAGGACAGCGCCGGCTCGATTGCGGAGGGAATTCCCGTTTCGCGCACGAATTCGCTCAAGGCGTGGGTGTCGGTCATGTACGGCTGCAACAATTTCTGCTCCTACTGCATCGTTCCCTACGTCCGCGGACGCGAACGCTCCCGTCTGCCGGAGGACATTTTGAGCGAATGTCGGGAGCTGATCGCTCAGGGCTACAAGGAGATCACCCTGCTCGGGCAGAACGTCAATTCCTACGGCAAGGATCTGAAGCTCGGCGTGGACTTTGCCGATCTGATGGCAGCCGTGGCTTCGCTGGACGGTGAGTTCCGTCTGCGTTTTATGACCAGCCATCCGAAGGATGCCGGTCACAAGCTCTTTGACACAATTGCCGCCTATCCGAAGATCTGCAAGCAGTTTCATCTGCCCTTCCAGTCCGGCAACGACCGCGTTCTCAAGGCCATGAACCGTCACTATGACAGCGCGCAGTATCTGTCTCTGGTGGACTACGGAAGGTCGCTCATGCCCGATCTGGTGCTGACAAGCGATGTCATCGTCGGCTTCCCCGGCGAAACGGAGGAGGAGTTTGAAGATACCCTCCGCCTCATCGAGCAGGTGCGCTATGACGCGCTGTTTACCTTTATTTTCTCTCCGCGTGCCGGCACTCCGGCCGCTTTGATGGACGATCCGTTTTCCAAAGCGGATAAAAATCGCCGTTTTGACCGCCTGATCGCGCTGCAAAACCGCATTTCCGAGGAAAAGCACCGCGCCTATATCGGAAAAACCGTCCGCATTCTGGCAGACGGCAGGGACGGCGAGCTTCTGACCGGCCGCACCGACGGCGGCAGACTGGTTCGTTTTTCCGGAAGCGACAGCCTCATCGGGCAGTTTATCGACGTGACGATCACCGACTGCACAACGTGGAGCCTGATCGGCAAGCTGTAACCGAACCTCACCCCACACTACTGAAACGGAGGCCTCCATATGGCTGAACTGACCCCCATGATGCGTCAGTATTTTGAAATCAAAGAGCAGCATCCGGACTGCATTTTGTTCTTCCGCCTGGGAGATTTTTATGAGATGTTTTCCGAAGATGCCCGTCTTGCCTCCAAGGAGCTGGATCTGACGCTGACCACACGCGACCGCGGCAAGGACAAGGAGGAGCAGACGCCCATGTGCGGCGTTCCGTATCACAGCGCCGAAGCCTATATTGCCCGTCTGGTGCAGCGCGGCTACAAGGTCGCCATCTGCGAACAGATGGAGGATCCGGCGCTTGCCAAGGGTCTGGTCAAACGCGACATTACGCGCATCGTCACGCCCGGCACCGTTGTTGAAAGCTCCATGCTGCAGGAGGATCGCAACAATTATTTTGCCTGCGTTTTCGGCGAGAACGGAAGCTACGGCATCAGCTTTTGCGATGTTTCCACCGGCGCGTTTTACGCCACCAGAGCCGACGGCGAGCAGGCGATGGATCGTGTCATCGCGGAGCTGGGACGCTTTGCGCCGTCCGAGGTTCTGCGCGGCGGCGAAGCGTCGCACAACGAAACGCTTACCGAAGCCCTGCGGGAAAGGCTGAACTGCTGTGCCGATATGGGCGCGCAGGAGCTGTTTTATCCCGATGAAACGGCGCAGCTTGTGGAGGAGCAATTCGGCAAAAGCGTCCGTGCGCTGGGAATCGCCGAATTCAGCGAGGTCTGGCGCAGTGCCGGTGCGCTTTTGCGGACGCTGCGTGAGCTGCAAAAGGTCAGTCTGACGCACGTTCGGAATTTTGACTTTTACGTCGAAGGACGTTTTTTGGAGCTGGATCTGACTGCGCGTCGGAATCTGGAGCTGACGGAAACTCTGCGCGGCGGCGAGCGGCGCGGAAGTCTTCTGTGGGTGCTGGACTGCACCAAGACCGCCATGGGCAGCCGTATGCTGCGTTCGTGGCTGGAAAAGCCGCTGCTCAGCCCGAAAAAGATCACGCAGCGCCTCTCCGCGGTTGAGGAGCTGACCGCGCTGACCGTGGAGCGCGACGAATTGCAGGCAAAGCTTCGCACGATCTCCGATCTGGAACGCATTATGGCGCGCATCGTTACCGGTGCCGCCAACGCTCGGGACATGGTGGCGCTTCGCAACGGCTGCGAGCCGCTTCCGGCGCTGAAAGCCGCGTTTTCAGACCTGAAAGCGCCGCTGTTCCCGCTTTTGCAGGAGCAGATTGATGATCTTTCCGACATCTATCAGCTCATTTCCGTCGCCATTGACGACGATCCCCCCTTTACCGTCCGCGAGGGCGGCATCATCCGCGCCGGCTACAGCGACGAGCTGGATCGTCTGCGCGATATCGTCTCCGGCGGCAAGGGAACGCTTGCCAAAATCGAGGCGGAGGAAAAGGAAAAGACCGGCATCCGCAATCTGCGTGTCGGCTATAACCGTGTTTTCGGCTATTATATCGAGGTGGCAAAGGGTCAGGTCGAGCTGGTTCCCGAAACCTACATCCGCAAGCAGACGCTCACCAACGGCGAGCGCTACATCACGCCGGAGCTGAAGGAGCTGGAAAACACCATCCTCACCGCAAAGGATCGCATCGCCGCGATTGAATATGACCTGTTCACGCAGGTACGCACCTACCTTGCTCAGCAGGCCGAACGCGTCCAGCGCACCGCGCAAGCCGTCGCCTGCCTGGATGTCATCACCGGCTTTGCCGAGCTTGCCGTCAAAAACAACTACTGCAAGCCCGAGGTCGATCTGTCCGGCGATATCGTCATCCGTGACGGGCGGCATCCGGTGGTCGAGCGCGTCCTCAAGGGCAGTCTGTTTGTCCCGAACGACACCGTGCTCGATTGCGACAGCAACCGCACCGCCATCATCACCGGCCCGAACATGGCGGGCAAATCCACCTATATGCGGCAGGTCGCGCTCATCGTTCTGATGGCGCAGATCGGCTGTTTTGTCCCCGCAAAATCCGCCCGTATCGGCATTGTTGACCGCATCTTTACGCGAATCGGCGCTTCGGACGATCTTTCCATGGGAAAATCCACCTTTATGGTCGAAATGACCGAGGTGGCGGACATTCTGGCGCACGCCTCGTCGCGCAGTCTTCTGATTCTCGACGAGATCGGCCGCGGAACCTCTACCTTTGACGGCATGGCGATTGCCCGCGCCGTTTTGGAATATGTGAGCGACAAGCGCCGTCTGGGCGCGAAAACCCTGTTTGCAACGCATTACCACGAGCTGACCGACATTGAAAACGAGCTCGGCGGCGTGCGAAATTATAACATCGCCGTAAAAAAGCGTCACGGCGACATCGTCTTTTTGCGAAAGATTGTGCCGGGTGCGGCGGACGACTCCTACGGCGTGGAGGTTGCAAAGCTGGCAGGTCTGCCGGACAAGGTCATCTCCCGTGCCAGAGAGCTTCTGCGCAATCTGGAAAACGGCGCTCCGGTGCGCACCGTCACCGTGGCGGCGGACGATCAGATTTCCATCACCAGTATGGAAAACGATCTGCTTCGCAAAAAGCTGGAAGCCATGGCCGTTGAAACCATGACGCCCATCGAAGCGCTGAACGCTCTGTACGAGCTGAAAAAGCTGATATAGCTTTTTCAGCCTGACGTTCCGGCGTTTGTGAAGAACCTTTTCGCCCCTCCCCGTATGTCATCCTGAGCGTCAGCGAAGGATCCTCGCACTATCGATAGAGAAAAGATTCTTCGTCACTTCGTTCCTCAGAATGACATAGGGGAAAACGGTGGGAAGATTCTTCGTCACTTCGTTCCTCAGAATGACAAATGCTGTCGTCTTTCCTGTATTGTAAATGTTATTTGTATGTCATCCTGAGCGTCAGCGAAGGATCTTCGCACTATCGATAGAGAAAAGATTCTTCGTCACTTCGCTCCTCAGAATGACAAATGCTGTCGTCTTTCCTGTATTGTAAATGTTATTTGTATGTCATCCTGAGCGTCAGCGAAGGATCTTCGCACTATCGATAGAGAAAAGATTCTTCGTCACTTCGTTCCTCAGAATGACATA
>JAEDKB010000047.1 GCA_016296045.1 Oscillospiraceae bacterium | reverse complement strand
TATAATCATTTCTACAGAACAAGCCGCAATGCGGCGATTCAGCGCGCATTTATCACACAATGGTATTATTTCAATCGGAGGTTACCCTATGAACGTTATGGTAATCGGCGGCGGCGCGTCCGGCATGATGGCTGCGCTGACAGCCTCGCAGTCCGGAGAGCATCATGTTTTGCTTCTGGAGCGTCAAGCACGCGTCGGAAGAAAACTGCTTGCTACCGGAAACGGCCGCTGCAATCTTACAAATCAAAATACTTCTCCTGCAAGCTATCATGGTGAAGATGCTTCGTTTTGCAGCTATGCCCTGCACGTCTTTGGTGTGCGCGATACGCTGGAATATTTTTCTTCGCTTGGACTTCTGACTGTTGCGGAAAAGAGCGGGCGTGTTTACCCGTTCAGCGACAGTGCAAACAGTGTTTTGGATGTTCTGCGGTTAAATCTGGAGCAGAGAAGTAATGTTGAGATGATTACGGCAAGCGAGGTAGCCTCTTTGAAACGGAAGAACGGCGTTTTTACGGCGCTTGCAGGAGATAAAACCTATCGCGCAGATCGCGTGATTGTCTGTACGGGCGGTGTGGCAGGCGGAAAACTCGGCGGAACGGATCTCGGTTATAAGCTGCTGTCCTCTTTCGGACATACCAGGACAAAGCTCTATCCCTCTCTTGTTCAGATCAAAACCGATACGACGCTTGTGCGCTCGCTGAAGGGCGTTCGTGCACAGGCCGTGATCCGATACGGAAAAGAGGAGCGCTCAGGGGAAGTTCAGTTCACCGATTACGGCGTGAGCGGACCTGCAGCTTTTGAGCTTTCGCGCTCGGTTTCGGTTGGAGGAGGCTCCGGTACGCTGCGGATGGATCTTCTGCCGGAGACTTCAGAGCAGATGCTTAACGAAATGCTTGTAAAGCGGTGCAAGGCATTGCCGGAGCTGAAAGCGGAGGAGCTTTTGACCGGAATCTTGCACAATCGCCTTGGTAAAACGATCCTGCGCGCATGCGCTCTGCGCTTTGACGTTCCATGCAAAACCGTTTCGGAGAAGGAACTGCGCCAAATTGCGCATACAGTCAAGTATTTTGCCTTGCCCGTGCAAGGCGTGATGGGAATGGATTCAGCGCAGGTCACTGCCGGAGGGATCCGCACGACGGAATTCCATGAAAGAACGATGGAAAGCAAGCTCTGCCCGGGATTATATGCCTGCGGAGAGGTTTTGGACATTGACGGAAACTGCGGAGGCTATAATTTGCAGTGGGCGTGGTCTTCCGGACATCTTGCCGGAGAGTTGAGGGGATCAGAATGATACGGATTCGAGATTTGATTTTGCCGCCGGAGCATGATCTGAACGCGCTGCTCTATCACGCGGCGCAGGCGCTGCACATTCAAAGTGCGGACATTGCACGCTTAGAGGTTTTTCGGCGCTCCCTGGATGCGCGAAAAAAACCGGAGCTTCACTGGGTTTATACGGTGGATGTGACGTTGCGCTCCGGAGAGAGCCGCGTTCTTCGGCAGGCGAGAAATAAGAAAATTACGAGGGCGGAACCGTATTTTTACAAAATCCCCAAAAAACAGTCGCCTGAAAGACCTGTCGTTGTCGGATTCGGACCGGCCGGAATGTTTGCCGCATTGGTGCTGGCAATTTCGGGGCTGAAGCCGATTGTTTTAGAGCGCGGCGAGTGCGTACAGACGCGCAGAGAAATGGTCGAAGCTTTTTGGAACGGAGGAAAACTTGATCCGGAATCCAATGTGCAGTTCGGTGAGGGCGGTGCCGGAACGTTTTCCGACGGAAAGCTGAATACCGGCACAAAAAACGAGCGCGGAAGATGGGTTTTGCAGCAGCTTGTCCGCGCCGGCGCGCAGCAGGAGATCCTTTATGATGCCAAGCCGCACGTCGGCACGGATGTTCTTTTTGAGGTCGTGAAAAATATTCGTCAGCGCATTATTTCGCTTGGCGGCGAGGTTCATTTCGGGGCAAAAATGACAGGTCTGCAAAGTACAGACGGAGCAATTACCGCGGTGGAATTTTGCAAGAACGGAGAGAAGACCGTTCTTCCGTGCAGGCAGGTCATTCTGGCGATTGGACACAGTGCGCGTGATACGTTCCGATATTTGAACGATATCGGTCTTCCGATGGAGCCGAAACCGTTTTCCATGGGGGTGCGTATTGAGCATAAGCAGGAAATGGTCGATGCTTCGCAGTACGGCGGCAAGCGGCCGAACGGAATTCCTCCGGCGGATTATAAGCTTTCCTGCCACCTGCCCGACGGCAATTCTGCCTATACGTTTTGTATGTGTCCCGGCGGAACGGTTGTTGCCGCCGCTTCTCAGGAGGGCGGCGTAGTGACAAACGGAATGAGCTACGCAGCCAGAGACGGTGAAAATGCGAATGCGGCACTGCTTGTGACGCTGAAGCCGGAGGATTTTCCGGATAAAAGCACACTTGGGGGCATGCTCTGGCAGGAGGAACTGGAGCAAAAGGCTTTTGCCGCAGGCGGTGGGAATTATCATGCACCGGCGCAGCTTGTCGGAGATTTTCTTGCCGGACGTGCATCGCAGCAGATCGAGCAGATCAGTCCGACCTACCGCCCCGGCGTAACGATGTGCGACCTTCATGACATCCTCCCGACCAAAATAACCAAAACGTTAGAGCAGGCGATTACGGAGCTTGACGGCTGTCTGAAGGGCTTTGCATCGCCGCAGGCCGTTATGACCGCTCCGGAAACGCGGAGCTCTTCGCCGATCAGAATTCTTCGGGACAATACGCTTCAAAGCAGTTTTCTTCGAGGACTTTATCCATGCGGTGAAGGAGCGGGCTATGCCGGAGGCATCATGTCGGCTGCGGTCGATGGAATGCTTTGCGCAGAGGCGATTCTTGCCGGAATTGAATAATTATCTTCGATTAACGCGGCGGATTTCCGTATGGAACGGAAATTCGCCGATTTTTAGCAAAAATTCGGTTGCGAATTATTATCATCTGTTGTACAATAAATGATGGGCACTTTTATGCATGCTGTGACATAGAATGGCATGAGGTGGTGCTTGTGTTTTTGACGATACTCATTGCGGCGCTGGCGGCGTGCGGATTGTTCCTGATTATATGGACGCTGATGGACGCGCTTTCCTATCCGATACCGAGAAAGAATACGGTTTTTATCGTTCGGCTGGAGGGAGATGCGTCGAAGGTTCAGCAGACGATCAGCGCCTGCTTTCGGCTGCGCGAACACCGCGGCTATGGAGAAACTCTGATTTTTACCGACGGCGGTATTGATACGGAGGCACAGCTTGCCGCAGAGCTGATGCTGCGTAATCATCCGGAGGCGGTTTTGTGCGCCCCGAATCAAGCTGCTGATTTTATTCGATAGGAGAAAAACGCTTGGAGCAGGAACTGATTAGCGGATCAATCACCGCTGTATTGTTTCAGAATCAGGAAAACGGATATGCTGTAATCAAGCTGGACAGTGAGGACGGCTCTGTTATTACAGTCGTTGGCACGATTCCGATGCCGATTGTCGGGGAACGCCTGATGATTACCGGCAGGTGGACGGTACACAGCTCCTATGGAAAGCAGTTTGAAGCGGAGTTTTTAGAGCGACTCCTGCCGGATACGACAAATGATATTCTGGCGTATCTTTCTTCGCGTGCCGTGCGGGGCATCGGACCGAAAACCGCAGAAAAAATCGTTGCGAAATATGGGGCGGATTCTCTGAAAATTCTGGATAATGAGCCGGAGAAGCTTGCGCAGATCAGCGGCATTTCCATGAAATCGGCGTTGGATATGGGCGCGTCTTTCCGCAAACAGGTTGGAATCCGACGGCTGATCGAGTTTCTGTCATCTTATCATATTCCGGCTGAGATTGCGGTCCGACTGTACCGTGTTTACGGCGAAAAAGCGATGGAGTATGTCCATGAAACGCCGTATCTGATGACGCTTCCGCAGTTTGGCGCGTCCTTTGCCGCGGTAGATGCACTCGCTTTGGAGCTTGGCTTTGATGCGGACGATGACCGCCGTGTGGAAGCGGGCGTGATATTTGAACTGCGCTATAACCTGAACAACGGACATACCTTTTTGCCGATGGACAAGCTTGCCTCTGCAACGGCATCCATGCTGGAGCTCGACAGCCATACGGTGATCGATGCGCTGGACAGGCTCTGCACGATCGGGCGATTGGAGCTTGACGAGATCGCCGGTATCAAAGCGGTATATCTGCCGGAGTATTATGAAGCGGAGTGCTATATTACAGAGCGTGTCATGCGGATGGCAGGCTCAAAAATCCATACGCTCAAATATGCTGAAAAAGCGATTGCTTCCATTGAGAAGGAAAACAATATCACCTATGCGGAAAAACAGAAAAATGCCATTCAGCTTGCTGCCGAACGCCGCATCATGCTTTTGACCGGCGGCCCGGGTACAGGCAAGACCACCACGCTTGCCGGTATTCTCTCCATGTTCGACCGCATGGAAAAGAAAACGCTGCTTGCTGCGCCGACCGGACGTGCGGCAAAGCGCCTTTCCGAGCTTGCCGGAAGAGAGGCTTCGACGATCCACCGTATGTTGGAAACGCAGATTTCTCCCGAAACGGGGGAGATGTTTTTCGTCCGTGGTGAAAATGAACCGCTCGGTTGCGATGCGCTGATTGTGGATGAGGTTTCTATGGTGGATGTGCTTTTAATGCACAGCCTGCTGTTGGCGCTTCCGGAGGACGCATCGCTCATTTTGGTCGGCGATCCGGATCAGCTTCCGTCCGTCGGAGCAGGAAACCTGTTTGCCGATCTGATTCGCAGCGAGGTTATTCCGACGATTTCTCTGACCGAAATTTTCCGTCAGGCGCAGGAAAGCCTGATTGTTATGAATGCACACGCGGTGAATCACGGTCAAATGCCGAATTTAAGCTGCAAGGACAGGGATTTCTTCTTCATGAAACGGCGCAGTGCAGATGCGGTTGTTCAGACGGTTGCAGAGCTTTGTGCGCTGCGGCTTCCGAACCATATGGGAATTCCCTCCGGAGAGATTCAGGTCATCAGTCCCACAAGAAAAGGGGAAACCGGCACAATACATCTGAATCAGGCGCTTCAGGCGGTGCTGAATCCGCCTGCTCCCTCTAAAAAAGAAAAATACTGCGGAGATACCTGCTTCCGCGAGGGAGATCGTGTGATGCAGATTCGCAATAATTATGATATACTATGGAAAAAACGCGGCGGAGGTGCCGGTACAGGCATCTTTAACGGTGATATCGGAACGATTCTCTCGATTGATCCGCAGGAGGATGCAATCTGCATTTGCTTTGACGACAGAGAAGTGCTGTATGATTCCGATATGTTAACGGAGCTGGAGCTTGCATACGCGATTACGGCGCATAAAAGCCAGGGCAGCGAATACCGTGCTGTGATTTTTGTTCCGTTTGCCGGTGCGCCGATGCTTTTAACACGCGGCGTTCTTTACACGGCGATTACTCGGGCAAGAGAACTGCTGGTCTTGGTAGGCAGCGAGAATGTTGTGGCACAGATGACGGAAAACAATCGCAGAAATAAACGTTACAGCGGTCTGCGGCGCAGACTGATGGAGTACAAGCCATGATGGGTCTGATTCAACGCCTTCTGGATCTGCTCTATCCGCCGAAATGCGTATTTTGCGGAAGGCTTTTGCAGAAAAACGAGACGGATCTGTGTAAGAAATGCAGATTTTCTCTGCCGGAAGCTCCCGACAAGCTCCAAAATGCAGAGTTTTTTAAACGATGCTGGGCGGTTTATGAGTATGACGCGGCGGTCAGAGAGTCTATTCTGCGATATAAATTCTCCGGAATGCAGCAGTATTCCGAAGCATACGGAAAGCTGATTGCAATGAAGCTTTTGCGTGAGCACGTCAGTTTTGATGTGCTGACATGGGTTCCTATCAGCGAAAAACGGAAACGGAAACGCGGCTACGATCAAGGATATCTTCTGGCAAATGCGGTTGCAAAAGAAATGGGCACGTCCTGCGTCCGCACGCTCCGAAAGACAACGGATAATCGGGCGCAAGCTTCTATTGGGGGAGTATCTGCGCGGAAAGCAAACGTTCTGGGTGTATATGAAGCGTATCAGCCTGAACGCTTTCGCGATCAGCGGATTCTTCTGATTGATGATGTGATTACCACCGGCGCAACTCTGTCTGAGTGCAGCCGTGTGCTTCTTACCGCCGGTGCTTCGCAGGTTGACTGCGCAGCGCTTGCGGCAACACAAATTTCCGACAGGAAAAAACAGTAGGTGACATTATGGTTTTATTTTCAAAGGATCTTGGTATCGATCTCGGTACCTCCAATGTTCTGATCTACGCGGCAGGCAAGGGCATTGTTTTGCGTGAGCCTGCGGTGATTGCGCTGGATAAAAACACCGGTAAGGTGCTTCAGGTCGGTGCCGCTGCCCGAAATATGCTGGGCAGAACGCCGGGTAACGTTGTCGCAATTCATCCGTTGAAGAACGGTGTAATTTCCGACTACGAGCTGACGGCGAAAATGCTGACGGAAATGATTCGCAAGGTGGTAAAATATGCGGTGGTGAAGCCGCGTATGATCGTCAGTGTTCCCAGCGGCGTTACGGAGGTGGAAGAACGCGCCGTGATTCAGGCGGCAATGGAAGCGGGCGCAAGACGGGTTTATCTGATCGAAGAGCCGCTTGCTGCCGCACTGGGCGCTCAGTTGGATATTTCCTCTCCGGAAGGACATATGATCGTCGATATCGGCGGCGGCTCAACGGATATCGGCGTACTTACCATGAATGGGGTAGCGTTCTCGGATTCCATTATCGTTGCCGGAAACGACTTTGATGAAGCAATTATCAAATATGTCCGACGTCATTTCGGCGTGGTGATCGGAAATAATGCCGCAGAGGACATTAAAACGACAGTCGGCTGCATTATGCCGCGTCCGGAGGCACTGGTTATGAAGGTCAAGGGCAGAGACCTGAAAACCGGCCTCGCGAAAGAATTTGAAATTGCATCGGAGGATGTGATGGAAGCGCTGAAGCGTCCTGCGCGCCAGATTGCAGACAAGGTGCTGGAAGTTCTTGAGCAGACGACACCGGAGCTGGTTGCCGATATTTCCAAAAACGGCATTGTTCTGACCGGTGGAGCCAGTCAGCTTTACGGCATGGATCAGTTGATCGAGGAACGTACGGAAATTCGCTGCATGCTTGCGGATGATTCCGATTCCTGCGTTGCATACGGCTGCGGCAAGAGCCTGTCGTGGATGAACCACATGAAGGAAGACACGATCAACGTTGCACGCCGCAGATTGTTGAAGGAGTAAATTACTCGGAGGGTACCTATGACAGATAAGGGAAGGCAACCGTTTGACGACAGCCTGTATTCCTATGATTTTGATTCGGAATGGGATGTTGAAAAGGCTCTGCGTGAGCCGCAGACGCCTTATCAGACCAGAACGGAGCAAAAAAGAGAGCATCGGGAAGAATATCACAGAATTCCGCTCTATGCGGAGCAGGAGGAAGACTATCGCAGACCCCGTTCCAAATCAGGAAACAAATACCAAGGTCGCAAACGCAAACCCGCTGCAAAATCTAATATTCGCGGATGGCTTATTCTGATCGGTCTTGGCCTGATTGCTTTGCTGATCCTCGTTGCCTTTATTTGGCTGATCGTTGCGGCTGTTTCTCCGGATACATCCGAGCCGGAAAAAGAAACTGTTTCCACGGTAGAAACCGCGCAGACAGAAGAAAATGAAGTATCTCTGAGCGCTACGGCGCAACTTGTGAATCGCGCAGATGCGGTTGCGGCGGGATATGATTACGACGGTGCGATCGATGTTCTGCGGGAATTCGGCGCGGATTGGGAAAATCAACCGGAGCTTGCCGCTGCACGCGACCGTTATCTGGAGGAAAAAGACAGTCTTGTTTTTTGGGAAGACACCGCGTCGATTCCGCATCTTGCTTTTCATAGCCTGATTGTTGACACAGACCGTGCGTTCCGAAGCGAAAACGCTGACGGCTATAACCGCAATATGGTCACGGTCTCTGAATTCCGCGCAATTTTGGAAGAATTATACAACAGAGGATTTGTTCTTGTCCGTCTGCATGATGTTGCGCGTTACGGCGTGACGGAAGAAGGCGATGAGATGTATATTCCAGGCAATATTTATCTGCCGGAAGGAAAAACACCGCTTGTTATCTCGCAGGACGATGTGAATTATTACGATTACATGGTAGACGGCGACGGTGACGGTTATCCGGACGGCGCCGGTGCGGGCTTTGCCAGCCGCATTGTGATTGACGGTAACGGATATCCTACCTGTGAGTATTACAATACCGCCGGAGAATGTGTTACCGGTGAGTATGATCTTGTGCCGATTTTAGAGGCATTTATTCGGGAACATCCCGACTTTTCCTACAAGGGTGCCCGCGCCGTGCTTTCCATAACCGGCTATCAAGGCGTGTTCGGCTATCATACGAGTATGGAATGGGAAGCAGTGCTCGGACAGGAGGAGTATTCCAAAGAGATCCGTGCGGCACAAAATGTTTCCAAATGCCTGAAGGAAAACGGCTGGGAGCTTGCAAGCCACGGGTATGGCCATTATTCCTACAGCACAATGACATTGGAGGAGATCGCCTCCGATATTAAAAAGTGGGAAAATCAGGTGCAGCCGATTGTCGGTGATTCCGATATCATGATGTTCCCGTATGGCTGCGATATTGAAAACGAGGATTATTATTCCGGCGATGAATTTGATCTGCTGTATGATGCCGGATACCGCTATTTCTGCAGTTTCAACAGCGCAGGCAAATGGGTGCAGTTTGACGATGATTATTTCCGAATGAGCCGCATTCCCGTTACGGGTGAAACAATTTGTTATAACAGTGATAATCTGACAGCGCTTTTTGATACGAGTTTGATTTTTGACCGCACACGTCCGGCAATGATATCTTCCGTCGGACAATGAGACTACAGAAGAAAACAGACCTTCCTGTGTCTAACAGGAGGGCCTGTTTTCATATCGGATGCTGTTTTCCAGAAGCGCAAGCGCGCACCAGAAAAAAGGAGCAGTGATGAGCTGACTGATTCCGAAAAACGCTTGAATCGCGTAGGCGAGGACCGCAGCGCCGAATGCCGAAGCGAGCGGATTGGAACGGGCGTGTTGAAGCCACTTACGCAAAGCGGTGAAAAGTGCGGCAAGATATGCAAGAAGCGCAAAGATGCCCTGATGA
>JAEDKB010000046.1 GCA_016296045.1 Oscillospiraceae bacterium | reverse complement strand
AATCGTTTTTGTTATAACAGTCGATCAATAATCCAAGCAAATCTACCATAGCTGCAAATCCTCCTCTTATCCTGTTAAAGAAAAGCGGATGTAACTGAAATCAGTTACATCCGCTCGATCTGGCAAGTTGCGCCGAAAAAGATATCATTAAAACATAAAGGTAAACAAGCCATATATACAAAGAAAAAATGTCATTATAAACCCGACTATTATATTTTTCTTGTACTTGTATCCCTTTGATTTTAAAACAAAGCCAAAAATAATTGATGTGATTGGAATAGGCGTTAACAAGAAGAATAACCACATATTTTCAACAAATAGCCCATTTGCATTTGATACTGCCCCAACCAAAGCCAACGCACCCATTATCGATAAAAGAGAAGCAACGAATAAAATGATTGATATCGTTCTCCACTTATTCGAAACTAGGGGTTCAATTATTTTCGATGGGTTTTTATACATATATGAATAAAATGCGGAGTTTTCTTTCAAATCGCTTTTTCGTATAATAAACGATTGCCCACCGAATTGTAAGAAAAGCCATTTGCTAAACTGCTGAATTTGCTCAATGTCCGTAAAGAAACATTTTGATTCACGAATTCTTTCGTTTTCACGATATATGTTAATGCTTATATAATTTTCAAAAATTTTATATTCGTAAGTGGATTTGCAAATTTTTTCTATGCTGTTTTTCCATGCCTTGCTATGTGCTCTAATTCCCTTAATATGCGCAACGGCACCGATTAAAAACATACCGAAAGCAAAACTAATCACGGCATCGGGTGCAGATGATCCGATGAAAAACACAATCATCAAAATGCAAAGTATGGTGAAAATTAGAGGGCTTTTATAAACACTTTTTCTTTGTAAGCGGTATATTTCACTTAATTCTTCCTTTGAAAAGGTGAACCGATACAATTCGTTAGGTAAAACCTCATTATTTTGCTCTATAGTCTCAAATCCCAATATTTCGTCAACGGAAACACCGAATATTTCTCTTAATCTTATTAAGTTGTCAATCGTAGGGACGGTTTGATCTTTTTCCCATAAACTAATTGTCTGTCGGCTTACAAGCAATTTTTGACCAAGTTCCTCTTGTGATAAATCGAGGTCTTTTCTATATTTCTGAATTTTTTCACCAACTGTCATAAAAGTCGCCTCCTTTTGCTTAATTTGATTATAACAGAAAGCCTTGCAATAATAAAGAATATATCACTTGATTTTGTCAAGCGGCACTTGCGATACAACTTTTTAGTTCAAGTCCTCCCCAACAGCCGTTTTGGGCTTAGGATATCTATTGAGTTTCACTTGAAAAAATGGGATAAAAAAACCCAGAAACCGTTGTGGTTTCTGGGCTTTCTACGCCGATATCTAAATCGGTTCGCATTGTTGGCGGAGAGGGCGGGATTCGAACCCGCGAGACGCTTTTAACGCCTACACGATTTCCAGTCGTGCGCCTTCGGCCAGCTCAGCCACCTCTCCAATTCAGCCAACTTCGCGTTTGCAAAATCAGCTTGAATATAATACAAAATTTTCCCCCACTTGTCAAGAGTTTTCTTGTCATTTTTTCAGATTATTTCTTTTTAGCTATTGTCCATTGCAACCATGCACGAATAAAGCACCTGCTGGATGATCGGCGCACAGGTTGTGCCTCCGGCGCCGCCGCCCTCAACAACAACGACAAAAGCAAGCGGATAATTGGAATCCTGCACAAAGCCGGCAAACACAGCATTGGCGCTCTGACCCTCTCCACGTTCGGCAGTGCCGGATTTGGCTCCGGCGTACAGCCCGTTAAAATACCACGAGCCGTATTGGTTCTGCACCGCGTAGTGCATCATCTCCGCCAAATCTTCTGCCGTGGCGCCGCTGAGCAGTCGGTCTCCCATCTCCGTCTTTGCCTCATACTTTGTAGAGTCTCCGAACGTCACGCTGTTCACGAGACGAGGAATTGCCGCCTGACCGCCATTTGCGATTGCTCCCATAAAGTGCATATATTGGCAGGGATTGATCTGGTCGGTATACTGACCGATACCTGCCCATGCCGTCTCATAGGCCGTCGCATCATCTACATCAAAATGTCCGGCAGCCGTTTCGATTCCGTCAAAGGTCAAATGGTCGGTAATACCGAGTTTTTCGACATAGGAAGAAAGCGTGCGCGCTCCGAGTTCCTGCGCGATCTGCGCAAACGCAACATTGCACGATTCGCACAGAGCCTCCTCAAAGTTCAGTGTTCCGTGTACGCCGTTGCATATGACCGTTTCTCCCCCGATCTCTACGCTGCCGCTGCAATAGAACGTACGGGTACGAATATCGGAAATATTGTCCAACGCCGCCGCTGCGGTGACAAGCTTGAACGTAGAACCGGGCGCATAAGCAGAATGGACAAAACGGTTGATATATACACCGTCGTAGTATTCTTCATTTGCCGCGACATCCGGAACATCACACGGATCATAATTCGGAGAGGATACCATACACAGCACCTCGCCGGTCTTATAGTTATAAACGCCGACCGTCCCATGCCGCCCATTCAGCGCATACATCGCCGTTCTCTGCGCGTCCGCACTGAGCGTCATATGCATCACGCCGCTTCCAAGGCCGGTATGATGCGTACCGTTCAGAAGGTCAAAGCCGACCAGCTCATCACCGTACTCATTGAGCAGATACGGTGTAATATTGCCCTCCGTATCGCCAAGCAGGTGGAGCATGGAGCAGCGGAGCGTGTAGTCCTCCGCATAATGTCTTCCGTTTGTTGCGTCAAGAAGCAGCGTTCCGTCTCGCGAAACAATCATACCGCTGTCCATAACGCCGTTGTTATAAACATGAGGGCTGTTCTGGAAGGTTACCCAGTCCTGTGCCTGCGTAAAATAGCGAACAACGATAACCACCAATCCGATAGAAAGAACCGCAGCAAGAACCAATGCAAACCATGCACGTTTCGCGAGCTTATTCATCCGGCTCCACCTCCTCCGCCTTTGCAGTTCGAACCGCAAAGCTGGCGTTCTGGCGAGTATCGGCTGCTTTGATAAAGGCAAGCAGACCCCACGCCGAAAGCATACTGGAGCCGCCGTTTGACAAAAACGGGAACGTCACACCGGTCAGCGGCAGAAGATCCATTGTACCAAAGACATTCAAAATTGTCTGCATCATGAAAATAGCAACGGCGGCACACGCCCCGATTGTGTAGAAGCTGCTGCGTCCGACAATACAGGAACGGACAACAAAGATGCCCAGAACAATCATGGCAATAACCGCCAGAATGCCGAGGATGACACCCCATTCTTCACAAACAAATGCAAATACAAGGTCTGTATCTGAAGCGGCAACATATTTCAGCCATCCGTTGCCGGCACCAAGTCCAAGCAGGCCGCCGGACGCGATGCACATCATGGCACGCGTCTGCTGATAACCGCTGGACTGTGCATATTCCCATGCATGTCCCCAGGAAGCAAAGCGGCTGAGAATATGCGGTCGGAATCGGACGGCGATCACGCCTGCGAAACCGGTTGCGGCACAAGCCAAAGTGACCGTTGCAAAGCTTCCGGAACGCAGGAAAGCAATCACAAGGAATGCAACAAAGAAAATCAATGCTGTACCAAAGTCGTTCATCAAGGCAAGGCAGCCGCAAATCGCCGCAGAGTAAATAATGAACATAATCAGGTTATGCTTGGTAACGACACGGTCCATGGTAGACGCGCCGACATAAATGAAACAAAGCTTTACCAACTCAGAAGGCTGGAAAGAAATCGGGCCAATGGCAATCCAGTTTCTTGCGCCGTTGATTTCTCTGCCGAATACAAGGTTGATCGCCAGCAAAAGAATGCCAATCACCGCCGCTACATAGCGAAAGCGCTTTGCACGGCTCAGATCGCGCAGAGACCAGCCAATCATCAAATAAATCAGAATGCCGCCGACAATACAAACAAGCTGTTTGCTGATTGCTGACGGGTCTGAGGAGGCAATGACCGCTATGCCGATTGTGGAAAGGAAAAAAGCAATTGTCTCCACCTCAAAGCTGCTGCGCCGCATCAGCTTCAGAAGAATAAACAGCACCCACTCAATAACGATCAGCACCAAAAATCCTGTCACGGAAGCGACCATATCCTCCGGATCGCTGGTCATGCAGAACTGTACGGCTGTCAGAAGCTGGAAGATCGTCAAGAAAAACAGTGTCAGCCCCGGAATCGCAATTCGGGAAGGCGTTTCGCGGAAATACTTCTGTTCTTCGACTTCCTCAGCCGTCGTCGGAGCCAAAATCATTTCCACATCGCCCAGAGATATCACATCGCCGTATTGCACCGCGCAGGCTTCTACCGCCTCACCATTTACTTTTACAGCTCCTCGCGAACCGATATCGGTAACAGACCAGCTTCCGTCATCATAGCGCGTTAAAACGGCATGGTTTTTGGAAACTGTGGGTACATTTACGATAATGTCGCAGCCTTTGGATCGTCCGATGATACTCTCCCAATGCGTCACCGGAAGCTGCTGCCCGTCCGGCATAACCAGCCATGCCCATGTTTCCGGCTCTCTGCGGAAACGAAGCAGGGGTTTTGCGCAGCGCCAGATAATCAGGATTGCGAGAATCGGCACAACAAAGCGAAATACCGTACAGAAAACATTGGCAACCATCGCTCCGTCCGTTTGGAAATATTCATTGATTGTTTCAAGGATAGATGTCAAATCCATAGGCGCACCTCCTTCTATCTTTTTTTATAGAAAAGGGGCTGAGAACAGCCCCTCCGGACTGTCGATAAAGCCCCAAACCGTCAAAATGAAATATTGCATTTTCCGTTCACCATATTGGCTGCGGCTTTTCAAACAGCAAGGTTTTTCAATAGGAAACACTGCTAAAAAACCTTGCTGCGCAAGCATTTTGACTTACTGCGCAACTCACACTCTACCGTACTTATGTACGCCGACGAGTATGAGTTGCTTGTCTTTGGTGCCTTTCTCAACAGTCGATCAGCGTGCCGAAAAGTTTTTCAGCACGCTGAAGGGGCTGAGAACAGCCCCTCACTTTTCGTTATTCATCATAGTCGCTGTAATCAACATCATCGTCATCATCCGGCTCCGCGTGCATATCATAGGCAGGTTCAACGGAGACAAAGGAATAACTGGGCAGGGGCTCTACCGGTAGGTCTTCCACATTTTTCAGAGTATAATACACATCAGAGTCCGTAGGATAACGTCTGCGCTTCAATCGATTATTCACACCGTCAGTAATCAGAGTATACAGCACGGCAAAGATCGGTACGCCGAGCAGCATTCCGCTAAAGCCAAAGATGCCGCCGAACAGCAAAATTGCGACAAGCACCCAAAAATCCGAGATTCCCAGTTTTTCGCCGAGAATACGGTTTTCGATGATATTGCCGTCTATCATCTGAAGAACGATGATAAAAATGATAAAGTACAGCGCATTGATCGGGCGCTCAATTAACAGCAGCAGCGCCGACGGGACAGCGCCAAGGAACGGTCCGAAAAACGGGATGATATTCGTTATTCCGACAATTGTCGCAATCAGCGGCGCATAGGGCATCCCCATAATAATCATCGCGATGTATGTGATTACGCCAACCAGAACGGCATCGATGATTTTTCCGATCACATAGCCGCCGAAAATACGGTTTGTACGGCGGGCAATCTCAAACAAGCGGTTAGCATGCTGTGTGTTAAAAACCGAGACAACAATTTTCTTTGCCTGAGAGCAAAGCTGTTTTTTGTAAATCAGAATATAGACCGCTGCCACAATGCCGATCATTGCGTTAAAAACGCCCATAACAAAGCTGTAGACAGAGCTGGTCAAATCGGAAACCAGAGCCGCAATATCGATACTCTTGAGCTTGTCCATAACAAACTGCAAAACATTATCGATATTATCAAAGAACCATTCCTTCACACTTGTTCCGGAGAGGATGCTGCCAAACCATTTTTCCAGCGTCGTAAAGTAGCTTTCGAGCTTATCCTTCTGGAGCAATTCGTCTAAGCTTGAGATCAGATTCGGTACGATCAATGCAAAAATGGCATACAATGCGACAAGAAATACGATCAAAGCGACCGTTACGCCAATGATCAGGCTGAATTGATCCTGTTTCTTTTCGCTCAGCTTGGTCTTTCGCAGAAGTCGATTCGCTAATTTCTGCACCTTTACCATGATGGGATTCATCAAATAGGCAAACAGACAGCCAAAGAGAACCGGAGAGATGATGTCGGCAAATTCCAGGAAAAGGTCATAGAATCCGCTCAGATTCGAGAAGATGATCCAAAACAGGATTGCGGCAACAATCACCAAAAACGCTGTCAGCCCCCATTTAAAATACTTTTCATTTCTGTTCAGCTTCATATCGTCCCTCCTTTCCTTTTTATCCTCTATAAGATACCACGAACTTCCGAAATCGTCAAGTGCAGAAAGAATCCTGCCACAACATATTGCTTTTGCAGTCCGATTTATGGTATTGTAATTATGAGGTGATTAGAATGCCGAAATCCGAACGCCAAAAGCTCAAGCTTTTGTATCTGCGTGACTATTTGTGCAAAAACACGGACGAAGCCCATCCTGCCGGTATGCAATCGATTATCGATTATCTTGCCGCGCAGGGTATTCCTGCGGAGCGAAAAAGCATATACGATGATATTCAGAATCTGAATGATTACGGAATTCAAGTGCTGTATAAGGGCGGAAGATACGGCGGATATTATGTCGCTCAGCGCGATTTTGAGCTGCATGAGCTAAAACTTTTGGTTGACGCAGTTTTGTCATCGCGATTCTTATCGTCAAAGCAGTCAATGCAGCTAATCAAAAAAATTGCCGCACTTTCCAGCTCTCATGAATCCGAGCTGCTCCGCCGCGAGCTTGTAATCTCCGGACGGCTGAAAACGGATAACGAGGATGCCTTTTCAAATATTGATCTTTTGCACGAGGCGATCGGAAGCAACAGCCGCATCACCTTCCGGTATTTTGATTGGGGCGTTGATCTGAAAAAGCATTTCCGAAATAAAACCTATTGCGTCAGCCCTTACGCCCTGCTTTGGGACAATGAAAACTACTATCTGATCGCCCACAGCGAGTCACACGGTCTGACCCATTACCGAGTGGACAAAATGGAGCAGATTCAACTAACCGGAACGCCTCGGATTTTTACGGAGGAAGCGCGCCAATTCGATCCCGCGTCCTATTCCAAAGAGGTTTTCGGGATGTACCGCGGAAAGCGCAAACGTGTCAAGCTGCGTTTTGAAAACGCGCTGGCAGGCGTGGTAGTTGACCGTTTCGGTCGGGATATTATGCTGCTTCCTGACGGAAAAGAGCACTTCACGCTGACTGTCAACGTATCCTTCTCTCCGAATTTTCTCGGCTGGATCGCCGGCTTTGGCGGACGCGCCGCAATCATTTTCCCGAAAAGTGCTGTGGAGGAATATCGTAAACTCTGTCAAAACGCAATTCTCGCCCTTCCGGAAGGATAAACAAAGAACGATCTGCGCAGGAAAGTTGCGCAGGTCGTTCTTTTCCATTACATGATCGCTGCAATGGCAGCTTCCAAATGATCGGTATTCAGTTCTTCGGCTCTGCCCGCGTCGATCATTTCCGCAACGGCAGGGTCAATCGGCAGTTGCGCAAGAACCGGCAGATGATATTCCGCAGCAACCTCCGCCAAATGGCTCTGACCGAAAATCTGATGACGCTTTCCGCAGTCGGGACATTCAAAATAGCTGTAGTTCTCCACAATTCCCAATACAGGAACGTGCATCATTTCCGCCATTCTTGCCGCCTTACCGACGATCATGGAAACCAACTCCTGCGGAGAGGTCACGATAATCACACCGTCAATCGGCAGCGACTGGAACACCGTCAGCGGCACATCGCCGGTACCGGGAGGCATATCCACGAACATATAATCCACATCGTCCCAGAAAACATCCGTCCAAAACTGCTTGACTGCTCCTGCAATGATGGGGCCGCGCCAGAGCACGGGATCCTTTTCATTGTCCAGTAAAAGGTTGATTGACATGATCTGTATTCCGCGTTCCGTTTTCGCCGGAAACAGGAATTCCTCCGTGGCGCCGGGGCATTCGCTGACGCCGAAGCTTTTCGGAATCGATGGACCCGTAATATCCGCGTCCAGAATTGCGGTACGCTTCCCTGCCCGCTGCATGGCCGCCGCAAGCATGGATGTTACGGTGCTTTTTCCGACGCCGCCCTTTCCCGAAACAACCGCAATGACCTTTCCGACTCTGGAATTGGGATTCAATGCCGCAATCAGGCTTTCTTCTTTGCGCTCAGAGCAGCTTTCGCCGCAGGAAGAGCAATTCCCGCTGCATTGTTCACTCATATTCTGTCCTCCAATATATCTATAAAATGTTTATTCCTGTTCCAATGCCGCCGATACTTCCGCCCATTGGGTCATCAGCGCCTCCAGCGCTGCTTCTTCTCGCTCTTTTTCCTCCGTCAGACGAAGCAATTCCTGATAATCCGTAGCGGCTTTCTCAAGCGATGCATTCAGTTCCGTCAGTTTTTTCTCCTGCGCGTCAATTTCACGTTCCAGACGGCGCACCTGCTTTTCCAGTTCCTTGCTTCCGCCTGTAATTTTCGGCGCTTTTTCCTTTTTCTTCGGCTGCGGCAAGCGCTGTGCAGCCTCGTGCTCCTTGATCGAGCGATATTTTGCATAACCGCACGGGAAATCACGGATCGTTCCGTTTTCCAGTTCCCAAATCCGTGTCGCAAATTTGTTGACAAAATAGCGGTCATGGGAAACAAATATCAGCGTTCCTTCATATTCATCTATCGCACATTCGACCCACTCTCTTGACGCAATATCCAAGTGATTGGTCGGCTCGTCAAGAATCAAAAGGTTGATTTTTTCGTCCATCAACATACACAGCCGCAATCTGGACTGCTCGCCGCCGGACAAGGTTCCGACGGTTTTAAAAACATCCTCGCCGGAAAACAGAAAGGCTCCCAGACGGTCACGCGCCGTCTGCGGCGTACAGTTTTTTTCATAAAGCATGGTATCATAGAGCGTCCGCTCCGGATGCGAAAAATGAATGACCTGCGGAAGATAGCCGAATTTCACGGAGGGGCCGAATTTGATTTTCCCCTCTCCGGCAATCTCTCCAAGCAGGATGCGGATAAAGGTCGTTTTCCCGGTTCCGTTATCTCCGAGCAGGGCAATTCGTTCTCCCCCCGCAACATTTAGCGAA
>JAEDKB010000045.1 GCA_016296045.1 Oscillospiraceae bacterium | reverse complement strand
AGCGCAATCTCTTCGTTATAGAACTGATACTGCACCTCGCAGATAGAGGGGCACAGACCGTGAGAATACATGGAGTAGGTGGTCTTGTCATAGCCGCCGAAAATCACGCCCCAGTTTTCCATTGTGGAAACGCCGAGGATCGTGGCGGGAACATGGATAACCGGATTAAGGTTCGCAAAGTCAACATCAAGAACGGTATTTGCCTTCTGCGGACCATCGCCGTTGGTGACAGCGTCCATGCAGGGCAGATACTTGGAGGCTTCCAGAAAATCATCCGTATCAGTCATGGGCAGAGCCGCGCCGCGCAGGGTGATCGCACGATATTTTGCGCTCACGTGCGGGAACACGCACTTGCCGATGCTCTCGAGGCGGGTGCCATAGGGAGCGGAGGACCAGCCGCCGACGATGACCTTCTTCGTGCAGCCCATCTCGCGCATCAACTTGCGCAGCAGCAGGCAACCAAAGTTATCCGCGAAAATGTTGACGACCTGACCGTCTTCCAGATAGGGGATCATTGCACGGAACATAGCTTCATGACCCCAGGAGCCGCAGGAAACGACGATGTGACCTGCACCCTTGATTGCCTTTTCAATGTCAGAGGTGATAACATCGATGTATGCACGACCGCTGCGCTCAAAACAATCGCGGTTACGCTGCACGCCGTCAAGCAGAATGCCAGTCTTCTCAAGACCCTTGAGAGATTTCTCAGCAAACGGCATCACGTCAAATAGACGTGTTTCACGACCAGACAGCTTAATGTCCGCCGCGCAGGTCTTGCCCACTGCGCCGCCGCCCAAAACTGCAACAGGCAGCTTTGCCAAATACTCCATTTTGCTCATAGTTTTTCTCCTTCTTTGTGCACTTTTTCCAAAAATAGTTTTTTTCTATTGTTTCGGTATTTACAACTTAAATATATGGTATATGATAATAGCCGATTTGTAAAATAGATTAAACGGATTTTTGCAATCATCATTCTTGATATATGGAGGACACCATGGATATTCAAAGCATCAAGACTTTTTTGCAAGTTGCCAATCTTGAAAATTTCACAAAGGCCGCCGAAGAGATGAACTATGCACAGTCGACTGTTACCATGCAGATTCAGCGACTCGAGCACGAGCTCGGCTTTCCCCTGTTTGAGCGGATCGGTCGAAAGAATTATCTCACCTCTGCCGGTCTTGAATTCCTTCCACATGCGCGGGAAATCCTGCTGATCATGCAGAAAGTAACAACGCTTGGAAAAGATTCCGCCGACATCCACGGTACACTGCGCATTGGCGTGTTAGAGTCTCTTTTATTCTCCACTGCTCTGCAGATCCTCCCCGATTTCAGGCAACGTTATCCGAATGTTGACATCCAGTTCAAAATCGGTCAAGCCTCCGAACTGCTCAAGCAGCTCAAGCAGAATCAACTGGACATTATTTACGTTTCCAATGCGTTGAACAGCGATTCCACCATAAGCTGTTGCTATCGGCGAAAAGAAGAGATTATCTTCGTTGCCGGTGCCAGTCATCCCCTTGCGCAAAAAAAGCATGTCTCTCTCGACGCGCTTCTATCTTATCCGTTCATCATGGCTGAGCCCAGTGGTCGCTGCTTCATCCGTCTGCACGAAATTGCAACTGAATGCAATCAAAAGCTTCGTTATTCTGTTATCGTCGACAACATCATTGCCATCGTCAAACTCCTGCAGGACCAGCAAAGCATTTCTTTTCTGCCCGGTTATTCATTAGTCGATGAAATCAAGAACGGAGAACTTGTCAAGCTTGATGTCGATATCCCGCCTCAGCCGTACTACAGTCAGCTACTCTATCATGTCAATAAATGGGTCCCGCCCTACATGGACTATTTCATTCAACTCGTGCGGGATGCCCGTCCCGAATATTTCAAAAATGAATTATGCAAATAGAAAACTTGCTGCTTTTCCGAGATATCTCACCTCCCCCTCTGTTTGCTTAATCATATCACCTCCTCTAAATTGTCAATATATGATAATTTTCTTTTCGTTTAGTACTATTTCGAAATACGAAAATTTTATTGACCATTAATCATAACCACGCGTAAAACGCGTGGTTTGCACCAGCCCTATAAGGGCTTATAACTGGCCGCGCCTCAAGGCGCGGTGAAACGGTCTGCCGATCGCATATTTTCTCGAGCGGCCCCACGAAGTGGGGCTGCTTTTTATTTGCTCTTGTTTACCTGCTCACCCGTAAACGGGTCCATGTATTCCTTAATCGATATCTGATCTGAAATTTTATCTTCTATCAGCTGATTTCGGATGTATTCCGCAATCGCTTTCTTGTTCCTGCCCACCGTATCGACATAGTATCCCTTGCACCAAAATTGCCTGTTTCCGTACTTATACTTCAGGTTTGCGTGTCTATCGAATATCATCAGCAAACTTTTTCCTTTGAGATATCCCATAAACTGTGATACACTGTACTTGGGCGGTATGCTTACCAGCATATGGATATGATCTGGGCATGTCTCTGCCTCTAATATTTCTACTCCCTTATACTCACACAATTTCCGTAATATCTGTCCGATATCTACCCTGATCTGCCCGTATATTTCCTGCCGCCTGTATTTTGGCGCGAAGACTATATGATACTTGCAGTTCCACCGTGTATGCGCAAGACTTTCCGTTTCCTCTTTCTTTTGTGTTCCAAACATTGATACTCCTCCTTTGCTACTCTGTATGCGGTCGGCAAACCTGCTTCCATTGTAGCTTAGGAGGTTTATCTTTTCTACGCATAGGCGTAGCCTTTTTTATCCCACAGGCATAGCCTGTGGTTCTCTTTGTAAACAAAAGAGCGCAGGGCTTTCCTCTTGACAAGGAAAGCCCTGCGCTCTTTTAGGAGATTATATGAAAACGTTTTCAGATATTCTTTTTCAGTGATGCATTCACCGCAGTAACGACCTCGCGGATCGGGGTATCGAGCTTGTTGGTCATGATATCCAGCAGCATTTCCTGATCCTTCGGCTTCAGCATTAGCTCCGTAATGCGCTTGAACTTCTCCGTGATCCATTCAAGCCCCAGCTCCGGATCATCCGGCTCGCCTGCCGCCTCGTAGACACGGGAGCGATACTTCGTGCCATCCTTGAGAGTCACCTCGACCCACGCGAAGCGCTTTGCCGGGAATTCCTTCTCCATCTCCGGGTCCACCACGAACTCAAGCCGCTTCATCATGTCCAGTACGTCCACATTGTCCAGCGCTTCCTGGCGCATCTGTGCAAAGCCGACGTCGCCGAACACCAATGCGCTTGCAACCGGCCATGCGATGTTGTACTGCGCCTCGTCCGTCTCATGCGGCACGATCTTGCTCAGGCGCGCTGCGGAATTAAATGTGTTGACGCAAACGTGCTCCACGTCCTTACCCGTAAAGCCGTGGTCGCGCATCAGATCCTGACACGCCTTGATCGGCTGATGTGCCCAGCGGCAGCAGGTGTAAGGCTTGTAATAAAGGTCTGTTCCGTACCATACCTCGCCGAGCGTGTCGAGATACTTCGCATACTCCGGCATTTCCAGAAGATGTGTCTTGCCCGACGTGCCGCACATCGTTTCGATGACCGCCATCGCGCCCACCAGTGCACCGAACGGCACGCCGTCCTTATTCATGGAGGGGTATTCCACCGCGCGCATGACTGGCGTCATCGGTGCGTGGTAATCCGCAACGGAGAGCGCGTTGTTGAGCGTCTTTTCGTCAAAGCCGAGCAGACGTCCCATGCCGAGTGCTGTGCCGAATGCTCCGTAGGCGCCTGTGCTGTGCAGGAAGTTGTAGTGCTCCTGCATGGCAAGTGCCCAGCGAATCGTCAGCTCATAGCATACGGACAGCGTTGTCAGATACTCGCGGTAGCTCACGTTCTGCTGCCATGCCGCCGCCAGTGTACCGGCAACGAAGGATGTTCCCGGATGTCCGCAGATCATCTTGTAGCCGTCGTCAATGTCGAACGAGTTGCTCGCGTGTCCCATGGCAATCGCCGCACCGAGCAGATTGTACTTCTTCTCGCTGCCGATGACTGGAATGTCACCGCTCATGCCCATGCTGTTCGCCAGCTTCTCACCGGCTTCAAACTGCTTGCCGTAGCTGCCGAGGATCAGTGCCATCATCAGGTCAATACCGCACATTTTTACATGAGTTTTTGCATCCTCGGAGAGATTCTCCCACTTCGTATTCAGCGCATATCGTTCTGTACGATAATCCGTTATAAATTCCATGGTTTTCCCCTTTTGTCGGTTTTGTTTTTAGCGGTTGTACACGCCGTCGTTGAGGTAGGCAAGAAGCTCTTCCTTGCCCATGTTGTCAATACCGAGATAGGCAAGATTGTAACGGCTCTCCTCGAAGAAGTTCTTTTGGTGCATCGCACCAGCAAGAACGATCATGGAGTCGATGATCGGCGTCTTCACGCCGTAGGCAACGCCGAGATCGTGATAGACCTTGCAGCCGATGGGTACGTCCTCAGTCATGTAGCGGTGATGGATGTTATTGGGGCCGGTGTTGCCCTCGGTAGAGGGCTGATCGAGCGGGAAGACGACATTGTCGTTGCCGTTTTCATCAAGACCCATGTACTCCTGCGTCAGAACGCTGCGGCGGGAGAAGAACATCTCCTTCTTATACTTGGGCGTACCAACGCCAATGGCCTCAGCCAGCGCAATCTCTTCGTTATAGAACTGATACTGCACCTCGCAGATAGAGGGGCACAAACCGTGGGAATACATGGAATAGCTGGTCTTGTCATAGCCACCGAAGATCACGCCCCAGTTTTCCATCGTGGAAACGCCGAGGATGGTAGCGGGAACATGGATAACTGGGTTGACGTTTGCAAAGTCAACGTCGAGAACGGTGTTTGCTTTGGAGGGACCGTCGCCGTTGGTGACAGCGTCCATGCAGGGCAGATACTTGGAGGCTTCCAGGAAATCATCCGTATCAGTCATAGGCAGAGCCGCTCCACGCAGGGTGATCGCGCGATACTTTGCGCTCACGTGTGGGAACACGCACTTGCCGATGCTCTCAAGGCGGGTGCCATAGGGAGCGGAAGACCAGCCGCCGACGATGACCTTCTTCGTGCAGCCCATCTCACGCATCAGCTTGCGCAGCAGCAGGCAGCCGAAGTTATCCGCGAAGACGTTGACGACCTGGCCGTCTTCCAGATGGGGGATCATCGCACGGAACATGGCTTCATGACCCCAAGAGCCGCAGGAAACGACGATGTGTCCCGCACCCTTGATTGCCTTTTCGATGTCGGTGGTAACAACGTCGATGAACGCACGGCCGCTGCGCTCAAAGCAGTCGCGGTTGCGCTGGATGCCGTCGAACAGGATGCCGGTCTTGTCGAGGTCCTTGAGGGACTTCTCTGCAAACGGCATCACGTCGAACAGACGAACCTCACGCCCTGCCAGCTTGATGTCCGCCGCGCAGGTCTTACCCACTGCACCACCGCCGAGGACTGCGACAGGCAGTTTGGCCAAATACTCCATCTTACTCATACAAATTTCTCCTTTGCAATAAATTTGAAAGTCACATTATTGATTACCTGACAAGATGGTTTCTCATCTGAATTTCAGTATAGCCGCGGCAATATGATTTGTAAAATGGATGAAACAAATACTTGCCATTCGATTACGTGATGATTCCGTTTGCTTTATCGAAGAAAACGCTCTGTACCGAAATCCGACGGTACAGAGCGTTTTCCTATCATGAGGAGATCATATATGCTTTTTTATGCCCAATGGGGCTTATCCCACAGCGTCAGCTTCTGACCGATCCCCAGTCGAAGTGCCTCCTGATAGACATCATAGCCCCACGCTGCATCCTCAACGCCCATACCTCCGGTCAGCATAACAAACACGTCCTCGTCACTTTGGCGTCCCAGCTCAGGATGGGCAAGCACATCGCCAAAGCTGACCATGTGATCCGCATCGACCTCACCGTGGGCAACCATCAGCAGCAGCTTTGCGGAGGGATGACCCGCATTGATGCCGAGCAGACGCTCCGGCTCATCGCACAGCTCATCGAGCCAGTCCTTGTGCATTTTCCAGTTGTCAAAAACAACATGATGTTTCATGTATGCTTCCTTGCTGAGCATCACCGCGCCGGTGGCAATGATGACCATACCCGGCTCAATCCACTCATCGGGGAATTCCACCGGTGCAATACCGGAAGCCGCAACGCTGATCACATGGCAGCCGACCACAGCATCCTTCATATCCTTTACGGGCTTGATCTCAATGCCGATCTCTGAGGACATTTCCTTTGCATACTTCTCTGCATTCTCATAGAACAAATCGTATACGCGAACCTCTTTCAGATCTGTCATCGTTTCCTTGATTGCCAAAATGCAGGAGCGGCTCACAACGCCGGCGCCGATAATACCCAACACGGATGCGCCCTTCTTCTGCAGGTACTTCGTGACAACACCCGGAATCGCGCCGGTACGCATGGAGCTAAGCAGATTCGCAGACATCAAGGCAAGAGGCGCACCCGTGTCAACATCGTTGAGCATTTCTGTAAGAATCGAGCGGGGCAGTCCTTTCTTCTTGTTCTCCATATTGGAGCCGTACCACTTGTTGCCGCACACGTTAAACCGGCCGCCGATGTAAGCGGGCATCGCCATGAAACGGCGATCCGGGCCGGCAACAGGCATCTTCTCCGTGCGCTTTTCCAGCGGGAACCACAGCATCATTCCGTGGTGGTTTTCACTGGGGCTGCCCATCAGATAGTCTCCCTCACCCATAACATGAAACATATCATCCATGGACTGAACGCATTTTTTCATGTCCATAACACCGGCTTTCAACATATCCGGCTCGCTCAAATACAGGAAGTCAAGGCTCATAACAAATCTCCTTTTAATTAAAAATTATTTTGGTATCTTTCAATGCAGGAAAACTTCATTGAGGTTTATTTTACATCGTGCGCCCAAAAATGTCAATATATGATAATTTTTTAAGAAAAATATCATAAAGTGTTCATTCCGTCTTTTGAAAATACCACGGCAGGAAAACAGTCTTGCAGGAATCAGAAGAAAAAACGGTCAAAATCACAAGAAAACCAAATCACAAAATCACAAGAAAACCAAATCATCACCGTTGCATTTTGTTGGAAATTGTCGTATAGTATATTTGACATTTTACGATTGGAGATAATCTATGCAAAACTACGGTCAGATCATTAAAGAAATCCGTCAGGAGAAGGGCTATACGCTGAAAGAGTTTTCCGAAAAGACTGGGCTTTCCATCGGTTTTCTCAGCAAGATCGAGCGTGGTGTCAACAATCCGTCTTTTACAAATCTTCAGAAAATCACTTATGCGCTTGGCGTCAGCTCTTCGATTTTTGAAAATGCCGAGGTTCTTTCCAATCAGCCCGAGGAGAAGCTGTACTTTCGCAAGGAAGATCGTTCTCTCATCTATTCTTACGATTCCGGCATCAAGATGGAGGGACTTCTTTCTCATAAGGACATCTTTCATGTCTCTGTGATGACGCTTTCCGGTGATAAGAATCCCAAAACCTCTGCACGGCACAAAAAGAATGAATTCGGGATTATTCTCAAGGGATCACTGTGCATTTCCATTGATGGCAACGATTATCTCCTCAGGCCGGAGGATGCCATTCTTGTTCCTGCCGAGCGGGAACACACTACGCAGCGTGTCGGCAACCAAGACTGTGTCAGCATTTGGATCCAGTTTGATTGATTTTTTCTGTCTGCTGTCTCCCCAAAATCACGGGGAGGCAGTTTTTTCTATCTATCATGATCTTTGATTGTTATAATTCCATTATCCTATTTGCAATCCATTTCTCATCGTTTATCATTTGATTACAGGGGGTGGTTTTGTGCTTCATCTAACGGAATATGAGCAGGAAATGCTCAACGGGTCTTATGGAGAATTTCGTCAGGCCGCTATGCGCCTGATCTGTGACTATGCCAATGTTTTAGGTGCAGAAGAGCTCTGCACCGTCCGCCGCGCAACTTTGTTTATTGGTGCGCACCATTATCTGGACTGTTTTTCTCCGGATAAGAGCTATGAAAAAATGTTTTCGCGTTTCTTCCTAAATCAAGACTCTCCTATCCCGTTTGAGCGCATGGCTCCCGAATGTGCCGCACAGACCTGTGCAGCCGCCGCAGATCTGTCAGATTATGACACTACCCATCTTGGAAAAGATTTTGTTTCCCGCAATAATACCTACTTTGATGCGACAGCAAAAATCGGCGTTTCCATCGTCAATTCCTGCACTCCCTATTACGTCGGCTGGGTGCCGCTTCAGAGTGAGCATTTTGTAACCAATGAGTCGAGCAATACCCTCATGAGCAATTCTGTTTTCGGTGCATACGGCAATGCAGACGGCGTAGAGACCGCTGTCTGTGCCGCCATTACAGGCAGAACACCAAAGTGGGGAATGCATTTGAAGGAAAACCGATACGGCGATGTCGTTTTCCATGTTAATACCAATCCAAAAAACTCTTACGATTGGGATCTGCTCGGTTACACCGTCGGCAGGTATCTCCCTCCGCACGGAAAGCCCATTCTCTTTGCTTCCTTCCGGCAGCCCGACATCAATATGCTTCGACAATGTTTTTCCTCACTTGCCAGCACTTCCGCAGCTGAGATTTGCCACATTACCGGAATCACACCGGAGGCACGCACGCTTGAAGACGCATTGGGCGGGCATGCCCCGAAGGCTGTCTTTGAAATCAATGACAAACAGATTCAGGAGTCTCTTGAAATGCTCTGTGACAAGGGCGGTGGCCCCGTTGATCTTGTCAGTGTCGGTTGTCCCCATCTTTCTCTGGAGGAGCTGCGTGATATTGCCTGGGCCTTGGAAGGAAAGCATGTACATGAGGGAACGGATTTCTGGATCTGGACAGATTATGCCACGCAGCATATGGCAGAGCGTAGCGGCTACCTATCTCTCATTGAATCAGCCGGTGCAAAAGTACTCAACAGCTCGTGTCCACTCGTTATGCGCGAAAAATCCCATCGCTGCTATCATGGCATGGTCATGAGCGGCGCGAAGCAAGCACACAACATCCGTGCGCAAACCAAAGCAAAGGTCTATTTTGGGGATTTAGATTCCTGCATTACAGCAGCTTTGCGCGGCTATTGGGAGGAACCTCATGAAAAATAAGCTTATTCTGCACGGGCGCGGCGTTTATCCCGGTACGGCGGAGGGATATGCCATTGTCTGTCCCGATGGGATCGCCGGTAATTCCGGCAGTGTCGGTGATACCGATGGCATTATTTATGAAGCGCGAAGCTCCGCAAGGGGACAGTGTATTCAGGATAAAATTCTCGTTTTGCCCGGTGCCAAGGGATCAAGCGGCTTTTCCGTCCATTTCAAGTCTGCTATGTTATCCGGTTTTTCTCCCCGTGCGTGGATAGCATTAAAAATTGATTCCAGACTTGGTGGAACAATTGCCAGTATGCAGGTACCCGCCGTCGCTGATTTTACGGATGGTGATCCGCTTTCTTTGATCCACACAGGGGATTATGTACGTGTCTGCGGAGATACAGGAATGGAAATGTCAAGAAATGTGCAGTCGGGAAACACCCAAAATCTGAAAAGCTCGGC
>JAEDKB010000044.1 GCA_016296045.1 Oscillospiraceae bacterium | reverse complement strand
CATTGCCTTGCTGACATCGACATTGACAATGATGACCTCATCGCCGTCCTTCAGCTCGGAGGCAAGAACATAGTCTTCACTGGGCGTAGGATCGGGGTCAGGCGTGGGATCGGGAGTCGGGGTCTCGCCAATGGTCACCTCATAGAACGCAAAGGTGTAGATGCTGGTATCGGCTCCCATGCCGAAAACGGAGAAAACACCCTTCGAAGCATAGTACTCAATGTACTGCGGGTTGCCGTTGTACTGTGCAGTCTCACACTTGATGAACTGACCGCCGGTGGTATTCTCGAGAACAAAGCGGGTGTACTCACTCTCGGTGTCTACCAGGCGCACATTCGTGCCGTCTGCATACAGATACTTGCCGTCTTCGGTCTTGAAGGTTGTTACGCCGTCGACCGTTTCAATTTTGAAGAGTGCTACATTTTCGGCAGCAGTGGTCAGCTTGCCGTCTGCCAGCGTTGCCGCTGCGGACATGAACTGATCCTTCGTCGTGCCGCTGGAGCTGGTATAGGTGTTTACCTCGGTCGTCATAACCACGCTGTTTGCGGGGTTGTAAATCGCGACATAGCCTTCCGGATTCACGGGAGGATCTACGGGATCCACAGGAGGATCTACGGGGGTGTCGCTGTCAGCCAGCTCATAGAATGCGAAGGTGTAGATGCTGGTATCGGCTCCCATGCCGAAAACGGAGAAAACACCCTTCGAAGCATAGTACTCAATGTACTGCGGGTTGCCGTTGTACTGTGCAGTCTCACACTTGATGAACTGACCGCCGGTGGTATTCTCGAGAACAAAGCGGGTGTACTCACTCTCGGTGTCTACCAGGCGCACATTCGTGCCGTCTGCATACAGATACTTGCCGTCTTCGGTCTTGAAGGTTGTTACGCCGTCGACCGTTTCAATTTTGAAGAGTGCTACATTTTCGGCAGCAGTGGTCAGCTTGCCGTCTGCCAGCGTTGCCGCTGCGGACATGAACTGATCCTTCGTCGTGCCGCTGGAGCTGGTATAGGTGTTTACCTCGGTCGTCATAACCACGCTGTTTGCGGGGTTGTAGATCGCAACATAGCCTTCCGGCGTAGGTTCGGGACCGGGGCCGGGACCGGGGCCGGGATCGGGTTCCTGAGCGCCGCAGACGGAGCAGACACCGTCAACATAGTTGTGAGCGATCATGGGGATCGTTTCGGTCTTGGTCTCGCCGCAGAGCGTGCAGGTGTAGGTCATAACACCGGTCGCGGTGCAGGTTGCTTCCTTGGTGACTTTGCCTTCGTCCCACTTGTGCTGGCAAGGAGCGGTCTTCTGTGCGAAAACAGAGAGGATCTTTGCAAACTCAGCACGGGTCGCATTGCCCTGCGGGTTCAGCATGCCGTTCGCGCCGCCGATGATCTCAAGAGAAATTGCCCAGTTAAAAGCTTCTCTTGCATAGTAGGAAACTTTTTCTCTGTCGGGGAAGCTCTTGAGATAGTCTTCTGCGACTTTGGGTTCTCCGGCATAACGCCAGAGCATGGTAACGAGCTGCTCACGCAGAACCAGTCCGTCAGGAACGAAGGTCGTCTCGGTAACGCCATTGACGACACCGTTCTGCTGTGCCCATGCGATGCCGTTCTTGTACCAATCCTGCTTCAGGTCGGTAAAGGTGGACGGCTTAACAGACGGAATGACCGGATCTGCCAGACGATAGAGAACCACCGCTGCCATAGCACGCGTGCAGGTGCCGTTCGGTGCGAAGGTGTCTTTTGTCACGCCGTTCATGAGCTGCGGATCATGCTCATAAACATAAGTGACATACGGTGCAAACCAGTCAGTGGTCTTCACGTCCTTAAACGGCTCAACATACTCAGAAGCCGCAAACACGGACGGAAGAACGCCTGCGATCATGGCAATTACAAGCACGAATGCCATAATCTTCTTGATTGCGTTTTTCATTGTTTGTCCTCCTTAAATTCCAAATTGACAGGCTATAAGCCCATTTTGGTCTTTCTATTTTATCAATTATTCAGACAATAAGCAAGGATGTACTACCACAATTCTCCGTTTTCACGGACGGCTTTTCGCTCTATGTTAAAAATCAAACTTTTTTTATATAAAAAACTCAGTTTTTAATTATTTTTCTTCATATGTTTAACAAAATAATGCACATGGAGAAATTTTGGGAGCTAAGCTGCGGCAGCTTCATTCATTCCGGAGCTTCTTTTTCATTTCCTCCGTGTCCGAGGTGGTCGAACCGGTCGCTGAATACAAAATATCTCTGACCGAAATAGTTCAGGATCGCATAAAAAACCGCTCCGATTGTCATTTGACAGTTTCCGTTGACCATCTCCTGCTCATTTCCGCCAAAGGAAAACAGCTTTGCCACAAAGGAAAAGCGCAGCAGCGCGTTTCCGAGCAGCGGAGAAATCACATAATATGCCAACAGATAGCAAGTCAGCACCTCCAGCACAAAGCGCGCAACCTGCCTCCACGACGATTTATGTCCGCGAAACACGATATATTTGCATGACAAGAACCAGATCACACTGCCGAGCCCGTAGTTGAACAGCGGCGCAATATGGTCGCTGAAGCCGCACACATTAAACAGCAGAAACATCAGCGCGGTGCAAAACAGAAAGTTGAGAATGCCAATGATGATATAACAGATGAATGTGCGGTCAACCATCCTGCGAAGTTTTTTCAGCATGCGGCACACCTCCCAAGCGTTTTTCTATTCTCGCTCTGTCGGAAAATGCAAGCGGTTATCGAGCCTTTGCCGACAGGCGGAACACATCATCCGCACTGCCGAGAACGATGATATGATCATTCTCGCGGAAGCAGTAATCCGCACCGACATTCGCGTTGATATCTCCTTCGTTCTTCACGGCAATGATATTGATATGGTATTTGCGGCGGATGTTCAGCTCGATCAGCGTATGACCGATCCACTGATGCAAAACGGGGATTTCATAGAGGGAATCCTTTGCCGTCAGCGGAATATAGTTAAAAATATTGTCGGCATTGTAACGAAAGGCAAGCTTTTCCGCAATCTCAACTTCGGGATAGACGACCTCGTCTGCACCGATTGCACGCAGCAGATCCGCCTGAATATCCTGATTTGTCTTGGCGACGATCCGTTTGGCTCCATGCTTTTTCAGAAGGCTCGTCACCACCAGAGACGCCTGAAAATCTTCACCGATCATGACAAAGCAAACATCAAAATTATCTACGCCCAGCGATGTAATGACCGATTCGTTCGTACAGTCACAGATGTTCGAATCGGTAAAACGATCCGAAAGCGATTCAATCATCTCGACATTTTTATCAACGATCATCACATCGTTGCCAAGCTGATACATTTTCTTTGCCAGATGGCGGCCCATCCGCCCCATACCGATAATCAAAATAGATTTCATAACCCTTTCCTTTCTTAGCCAATGAGAAGTTTTCCGACCGGACGGTCAATGGGCGGTTCGGAGCGCCGCTCCGAAAACAGCAGGACAAAGCTCAGCCCGCCGATCCTTCCGGCATACATTAGTATAATCAGTACAATACGGCTGGCGATGGACAGCGTAGACGTGATGCCAAGCGACAATCCGACCGTTGCAATCGCCGAATTGACCTCGAACATCGCCTGCTTGATCGTAACCGGGTCAAACACGCACAGCGCCATGGTTGCCGCAATGGACATACCGAGATAGATGAATACGATGGAGCTTGCCTGACGGAGCGTATCGCGGTCGATGCTGAAACGGAAGGCATTGACGCGTGTATAGCCTTTGGAAGAGGCAAGCACACTGAGCGCAAGCACGGCAAGCGTCGTGGTTTTGATGCCGCCTGCGGTGGAGCCGGGGCTGCCGCCGATGAGCATGAGAACATTCGTCAGGATATTGCCGGACTCGCTCATAGCGTTCAGATCGACCGTATTAAAGCCGGCGGTTCGCGGCGTAACCGCAGCAAAGAAAGACGCAAGCAGCTTTTCCCCGATGCCCATGCCCTCCAAAGAGGCATTGCGCTCAAGCAGCAGGAGCAGCAGCCATCCGCCCACCACCAGGACACCGGTCGTTGTCAGGACCAGCTTGGTATGCATCTGGCACTTCGACCAGCGGAATCTGTTCGCTGCAAGATCGCGCCAAACCAAAAAGCCCAGGCCGCCGATGATAATCAACGCGGAAATCGTCAGCGTGACGATCGGATCGTCCACATAGGCCGTCAGAGAAGAAAACGTCGAACGAACGCCCATGAGATCAAAGCCGGCATTGCAGAAGGCGGAAATCGCGTGGAAAACGGAAAAATACAGGCCTCTGCCCCAGCCGAATTCCGGAACAAAGCGGATCGCCAGAAGCAGCGCTCCGGCGCCCTCAAAAACAAAGGTAAACGGAATGATCCGACAGATAAGACTGCCGACGCCGCCGAGCGATATATTTCCCGCCGACTGCATCAGCACCTTGCGGTCATACAGTCCCATCCGTCTGCCAAGCGCCGAGGAGATCAGCGTAAAGACGGTCATGAAGCCCAGACCGCCAAGCTGGATAAGGAACAGAATGACAAGCTGTCCGAATACCGTCCAGCCGGTATAGGTATCGCGCACGACCAGGCCGGTCACGCAGGTGGCGCTGGTCGAAGTAAACAACGCATTGAGAAAGCCGGGTGCCTGTCCCTTATAGGCAAACGGCAGGCACAGAAGTCCCGCTCCCACCAAAATCACAAGGAAAAATCCCAGAGCGATCAGCCGCACCGGAGAAAGTCGAAGTCGATGTTTTTTTCTCATATTGTGCCTCCCCTAACGTGTCGTGACCATCGCAAGGAAACGATTTCATCGTGAAGAACCGGTCACGGCATCGTATCGGTATATTCCATCGGAAAATTGACCGCGCCGATCACGGGCGGTCTCTCCGCAAAGCCTGATTCATGCAGCTTTCGGAACCGATTTCACAAAAATACATATCCGCAGAGAATGCCCGCCGCGGCAGAACAGGCAATAATCAGGATCGGGCTGACTTTTTTCAGCGCCGCGACCACCGCACCGGAGAAAATCACCGCCGTGCAGATAAATTCCGGTCTGAAAATCGCACCCCACGCAATGTCTGTTCCGTGGAAAAAAACCGTCGGCAGCATCCCCCACAGGGCGCTTGCCATCAATCCGACCACCGCCGCGCGAAGGCCGTACATCGCACCGCTGACGATCCGGCTGCTTTTGAAGCGGGCATAGACCTTCGCAACGATAAGAATGATAAGAAATGAGGGCAGCACCACGCCAAGCGTCGCGCACAGAGAACCAAGCACACCGGCGGTTTCCGCGCCGACATAGGTGGAAATGTTGATCGCGAACGGCCCGGGTGTCGATTCACTGACTGCGACGAAGTTCGTCAGCTCCTCTATCCCCATCCAGCCGTTTTCAACCACCTTCTGCTGGATGAGCGGAAGCATCGCATAGCCGCCGCCGAAGGTAAACAGTCCGATGGTAAAAAACGTGTAGAAAAGCTTGAGGTAGATCATTGCAGCTTCCCCCGCTTTCTTTGCACAAAGCAGAACACAAAGCCGGCCAATGCGCACAGCGCAAGCAGCGCGATCACGCTCCATTCCAGAATCGCCGCCCACACAAACGCCGCAATCATAACGAGCCATGAAAACACATTATGTCCGGCACGCTTCCAAAAGGAGATCACCGCCTTGACGATCAGCGCAAGCACGCCTGCGCGGATGCCGAAAAAGGCGTATTGCACCACACGGTATTCCATGATCCGCCGCAGGAAAAACGCAATCACCAAAATAATCACAAACGAGGGCAGCACGACCCCCAGCGTTGCCGCGACGGAACCGAGCACACCGCAGGTTCGATAGCCGATAAAGGTTGCGGAATTGATCGCAATGGGGCCGGGCGTGGATTCCGCAATCGCCACGATATCCGAAATTTCTTCTTTTTCGATCAAATCACGCTTTTCCGCCGTTTCGTACTCAATCAGCGGGATCATGGCATAGCCGCCGCCGAAGGTAAAGGCGCCGATCTTCAGAAAAATCAGAAACAGCCGCAGCGACTGCCGCAGACGCTCGCGCAGGGTCATGGCGAAACCTCCTATTATAATGTAATACTGATTCTTGATTAAAAAGTTTCATCAAGAATCCCGTGCGCTGCGCACACTCACATCGTGCGAACGCACGCTGTGCCGTCTTGTGCAGAATCTGACGCGCTTTCAGCGCTATAAAAAGGTTTTAAACCTTTTTATGAGATTCTAGTATAAGCACGCAGGTATCATCTCCGCATCGGTTTTCTGCCGATCCGTTTGCGCGATTGCTCACAAGGCAGGGTGAGAAAAACCGGCCGCGCCGAAGCATACCGCCACGGAGCGTCACGGGTTCGTCACACCTATGCATGAGTATATCGCATTTGTCCGAAAAACGCAACCTTAGAATTATTTTCTGAAAAAGTAGGAAAAATTTTTGAAATTTCCATAAAAACGGTTGAATTTTGGTTTCATTTGTCATAGAATAATCCGTGCAGCGTTTCCGGGCGCAAGCTGCAAAAAATTACGCGCCCCGTTGAGGAGCTATGCTGAACATCGTTCTGGTCGCGCCGGAGATCCCGCAAAACACCGGCAACATTGCGCGCACCTGTGCCGCTACCGGCAGCGTGCTGCATCTGATTCAGCCCTTGGGCTTTGATATCTCCGAAAAAGCCGTCAAACGCGCCGGTCTGGACTATTGGCATCTGGTCGATGTCCGCGTCTACGACGATCTGGAGGATTTCTTTGCGCAAAACAGCGTAAAACAAATGCGTCTGTTCTCTACGAAGGCGCCCCGTGCCTATACGGAGGCTTCCTATGAAGACGGCTGCTTTTTGTTTTTCGGCAGAGAAACCAAAGGTCTTCCGGAGGACTTTCTCGATGCGCATTACATCGATTGCGTCCGCATCCCCATGCGCGAGGAGGCACGCAGTCTGAATCTCAGCAATTCCGTTGCCGTCGGCGTCTTTGAGGCTCTGCGGCAGCTCCGGTTCCCCCATCTGAAAGACTATGGAAAAATGAAACAACATTCTTTACAGGAGGTCCATTTATGAATTACAACAAAAAATCCGTGGAATCCATTGACGTGCAGGGTAAGCGCGTGCTTTGCCGCTGCGATTTCAACGTTCCCACCAAGGAAGGAAAAATCACCAGCGACAAGCGTATCGTTGCGGCTCTGCCGACCATTGAATACCTCGTCAAGCACGGCGCCCGCGTCATTCTTTGCTCCCATATGGGCAAGCCCAAGGGCGAATGGAAGCCGGAGCTGTCTCTGAAAATCGTCGCTGACCGTCTGAGCCAGCTTTTGGGTAAGGAAGTCATTATGGCTGCTGACGTTGCCGGCGAAGACGCACAGGCAAAAGCCGCCGCGCTCAAGGACGGCGATGTCATGCTGCTGGAAAACACCCGTTTTGAAAAGGGCGAAACCAAAAACGATCCCGAGCTGAGCAGGAAGCTTGCTTCTCTGGCCGATATTTTTGTAAACGACGCTTTCGGCACCGCGCACCGCGCTCATTCCTCTACCGCCGGTGTCGCTGAATACCTCCCGTCCGTCTGCGGCTACCTCGTGGAAAAGGAAGTTTCCATCATGGGCAAGGCGCTGGCCGATCCGACCCGTCCGTTCGTTGCCATCCTCGGCGGCGCAAAGGTTTCCGACAAGCTCAACGTCATCAACAACCTGCTGGAAAAGGTCGATACCCTCATCATCGGCGGCGGCATGGCCTTCACCTTCCTCGCCGCAAAGGGCTACAGCGTGGGCAAGTCCCTGCTTGACTCCGAAAAAATTGACTACTGTAAGGACATGATGGCAAAGGCGGAGGAAAAGGGCGTCAAGCTCCTTCTGCCGATCGACACCGTGATCGCCGCCTCCTTCCCGAACCCCATCGACGGCCCGATTGAAGTCAGAACCGTAGCTTCCGATGCCATCCCCGATGACATGGAAGGTCTGGACATCGGCGAAAAGACCCGTGCGCTGTTTGCTGAGGCGGTTCAGTCCGCCAAGACCGTCGTCTGGAACGGCCCGATGGGCGTATTTGAAAACCCGACCCTCGCAAAGGGAACTATTGCAGTGGCGCAGGCCCTTGCCGATGCCGATGCCGTTACCATTGTCGGCGGCGGCGACAGCGCAGCAGCCTGTGAACAGCTCGGCTTTGCCGACAAGATCACCCACATCTCCACCGGCGGCGGCGCGTCTCTGGAATTCCTGGAAGGTCTGGAGCTGCCCGGCATCGCCTGCCTGGAAGACAAATAAGTTTACCACCCACCGCGCTATGCGCGTAAAGATAGATGCAAGGAGTTATCAAAATGAACAGAAAATATCGCAAGACCCTCATCGCAGGCAACTGGAAAATGAACAAGACCCCGTCGGAAACCAAGGCCTTTATGTCCGAGCTCAAGGGATTGCTCCCGAAGGGCCGCTGGTGTGATATCGCCCTGTGCGTTCCCGCCGTCTGCATCCCCGCTGCCGTCCGCGCCATGCGCGAGACCAGAGTCGGCATCGGCGCTGAAAACTGCAACGCCAACCCCTCCGGCGCTTACACCGGTGAAATTTCCACCTCCATGCTGACCGACGCCGGCTGCAAATATGTCATTGTCGGCCATTCCGAGCGCCGCGCCATGGGCGAGACCGATGCCGATGTCAACGCAAAGGCACTTGCCGCTCTGGACGCAGGTCTTGTCCCCATCATCTGCTGCGGCGAAAGCCTGGAGCAGCGCGAGGCCGGTATCACCGAGGAATGGATCACCATGCAGATCAAGCTGGCGCTTGCCGGAATTTCCGAAGATAAGATCCGCAAGATCGTCATCGCCTATGAGCCCATCTGGGCCATCGGCACCGGCCGCACCGCTACGCCGGAGCAGGCAGAGGAAGTCTGCCAGCATATCCGCGTCGTCGTCCGCAAGCTCTTCGGCTCCAAGAACGCCCGTGCAACCACCATTCTCTACGGCGGCTCCATGAACGAAAAGAACGCCTATGAGCTTTTGGCTCAGCCCGATATCGACGGCGGTCTGATCGGCGGCGCATCTCTGGTTCCCTCCAAGTTTGTCAAGATCATCGAGGACGCCAACCAGCCCACCGCTTAAGCACAACCGAATGAACCAGCCGGCGCGTCAAACAATTTTTGGCACGCCGGCTCTCTGTTTTATTATGATACGCTTTTCCGGAATTACACGTTTTTTTACCGATTCTCGACGAGGACTAAACAATTCTGTTTATGTAATTTTGCTTTTCGTTAGTCTCTCTGTTTTGATTTTAGGATGTATCTGTATTATCCTGTGCCCAAATGCCCTTGTTATCATTTTGTTATCGAGGTTGATAGCAAGAATCATTTCACCGTGGAAAATATGGAAGTGGTATACTGATATTATAGCGTATAATCGTTCTTTTTGTAATAGCAAATTTTAATTTTGCGCACAGATTATAAAATATTGTGCGTGATTTTTATTGCAATCTTTTTCTTTTCGTGCTATAATAAATCCAAACACATATACTGTTTTTGTGTGCGTGAATTTTATAATTGAAAGAAGGTGAGCGAGTGGACATCCGAGAGCAAGTAAAAGAGGTCATTATCAATAAAGGCGGCATTGCAAAATCTGCTGATTTTGTCGCTGCCGGAA
>JAEDKB010000043.1 GCA_016296045.1 Oscillospiraceae bacterium | reverse complement strand
TTTCTTCAACAATTCTTCCGTAAGGAGTCAATACCGTCTCAGGCGCGTCAAGGATGCCACGCGCTACAATCCTAGAAAGGTAGCTCCTTCGGTTTTCTGTACAGATCGTCAGAAAGTATACGCCTTCACTACCGTAATCATAACCCTCCAGGCGATTTGGCTTATGCGGCGGGAACAAACGTTTTTCAGACATTGTATCTCCCTTTTAAATCGGGAAATCGCGATACTCGCTGTCGCCGACGAGACCCTCGATCGTTCCGGCAGACAGATCGGTCACACGTTCCAAAAACGGCTTGACCTGCGTCTGCGGAAGCAAAAGGTCAAAGCTGACATCCACGCCGAAGTCGGTATTCCGAATGATACCTCCGAAAGCCGCAACCTCCAGCTTTATACGCTCATACCAGCTATACGGACAGGGCAGATAGACATTCGTCCAAATGCGCTTCATGGACTTTCCGGCCGCATCCAACGCAAGCTTCGCACCATGTGCATAGGCACGAACCAAACCGCCCGCTCCAAGCAGAATCCCTCCAAAATATCGCGTTACAACGCAGGTGATATTAAACATTCCCTCGCGCTGCAAAACCTGAAGCACGGGCATACCCGCCGTACCGCCCGGCTCACCGTCATCGGAAAACCGCGTTGCGCCGTCCCGAATGATATAAGCATACACATTATGTGTTGCGTCCCAGTATTTTTCGCGCATCTGCTTCAGACGCGCAAGCGCCTCTTCTTCCGTTTCCGTGCAGAAAATATGCCCGATAAATTTGGAGCGGCGTTCGACAAATTCGGCATCGGCATCGCGTGTCGGCACCAGATATTCCGTCATTTCTCCGGCTCCTTTTCAAATTTTCGATAGCGGCCGTAAAGCTCATCTGAGCAGATTGTTTCGACTTCAATTCCCTCTGCAATATAATCCACGCGCAGAACCTGTGCCTGGTTATGAAGAATCTCAAGAACGCCGCCTTCGGAATAGGGCAGCACAAGGACTGTATGGTGCAGTACGCCGAGAAGCGTTTCTTCAATGCGTGTCAGCAGCTCGTCCATTCCGATGCCGCTTCTGGCGCACATG
Source organism: Oscillospiraceae bacterium (assembly GCA_016296045.1). Taxonomy (GTDB): domain Bacteria; phylum Bacillota; class Clostridia; order Oscillospirales; family Oscillospiraceae; genus JAZOXB01. Next base: position 8,537 of record JAEDKB010000043.1, on the reverse strand, counting down.
GGAATATTCTTTTCCCCAACCGGAAAATCAGAAATATCGTCGAGCATATCCGTCTTATTATAGCAGCGCAGCACCGGCACATCGGGTCTTGCAAGCTTGGCAATCAGCTTATCCACAACCTCAATATGTGCCTCGCGCTGCGGATCGGATGCATCAATGACGTGCAGCAAAAGATCCGCATATTTCAGTTCTTCCAGCGTTGCCTGAAACGCCTCGATCAGATGATGCGGAAGCTTTGCGATAAAACCTACCGTATCGGAAAGCAGCACCTCCAGATGATCCGAAACCTTGAGGCGGCGCGTTGTCGTATCCAGCGTATCAAAAAGGCGGTTGTTCGCAGGAATGCCCGCATCCGTCAGTTGATTTAAAATCGTAGATTTACCGGCATTGGTATAGCCGACAAGCGCTACCACCGGCACCGAATTCTTAATTCTGCGTTCGCGCTGAACGGCACGTACCTGCCGCACTTCATCCAGCTCCTGCTGGAGCTTTGTGATGCGCTCTCGGATATGCCGGCGATCCGTTTCCAGCTTGGTCTCACCGGGGCCTCTGGTTCCGATACCGCCTCCCAAACGGGACATGGATCTGCCCATGCCGCTGAGCTTCGGCAGCAAATACTGGTACTGAGCCAATTCCACCTGCAAACGTCCCTCTGCTGTTTTTGCACGCTGTGCAAAAATGTCGAGAATCAGAGCGCTGCGGTCAAGCACGGTCACGCCCGTCAGATCCTCCAGCGCACGGATCTGGGACGGAGAAAGATCATTGTCAAAGATGACAAGATTGGCCTGCGTTGTCTCCAGCAGCTCGCAAATCTCCTGCACCTTTCCCTCACCGATGAAGCTGTGGGGATCGGGCGCATGGCGGTTTTGCAATACCTTTGCGGCACAGGTGCCGCCCGCTGTTTCAAGCAGAGCCTCCAATTCATCCAGTGTCTCATATGTGGCGGTTTCTTCCGGCTTGAAGCAGTCCGCATTCAACCCGACCAGAATCGCTTTTTCACAAACTACACGGTCGTTCTGATTCATGCAAATCTCCTAAAAAGTGACAAAATGAAAAAAAGTCCGCACCCATACGATGCAGACTTTTTATCATTACTTCAGGCCATACTTCTTGTTGAAACGGTCAACACGTCCGCCGGTATCAACCAGCTTCTGCTTGCCGGTATAGAAAGGGTGGCACTTGGAGCAAATTTCGACCTTGATGTCCTTTTTGGTAGAACCAGTTTCAATGATTTCACCACAGGCACAACGGATCGTCGTCTGTTCGTACTTCGGATGGATACCTTCCTTCATCACATTCACCTCTTTCTTGTTTTCGTAAAAGGGCAGATTGCCCCGTATTTTTTCAATGCCCGACTATATTATCACACTTAATTTTGAAATGCAAGTATTTTTTTCTTTTTTTCGCGAATTGTTTTCTATCATGCTGCCGCGCTCAGATACTTCTCCAAGAATCGCATCAGAATCGTTGCGACCTGTGCTCTGGTTGCACCGTCCTGCGGATAAAGATAGGTTCGTCCGTTCTCGACGCTTCCCTGCAAAATATTGTTTGCAATCGCCCACTGCATTGCCGTCTGTGCCCAGCCGGAAACCTTATTGCCGTCTGCATATCCGGACAGCGAGGCTTCGCCGGACGGGGTAACACCCTTGTAGAGCGCATAGCGGTAAAGAACCGTAACGATCTGCTCACGCGTCAAAGTCGCATTCGGCGCAAACAGGCCTTGCCCGACACCTGACATCACTTCGCTTTTGTATGCCCAAATGACCGCGGACGTATACCATGAATTGTTATCCACATCCTGATAGGGATTGTCTCTTGACGCACCGGGCGAGCTGGCATTTCGCCACAGAACCGTGGCAATCATGGCTCGTGTCATTTTTTCATTCGGGCTGAAGGTCGTCTCCGATGTGCCGTTAAACAGGCCGTTGCTGATTGCATAGTCAATGCCTTCATGCGACCAATCGGTATAGTTCGGAACATCCCAGTAGTTTTTACTGGCACAATCATGCGCTTGCACCTGAATGTTCACCGTCGTCGATGACGAACCGGCGGAGTTTTTCGCCGCGACCGTTAAGGAATAATTACCGGCGGCCTGCGCCTCAAACACATACGATGTTTTCTCGGTATTGAAATTGCGCACCTGAGAGCCGTTATAGGAAAGCGTTACAACATAGGTATCAATATCGCTGACCGGCTTCCACACGGCGGAAATTGTGTCATACTGATGGTAGGAAGTTCCGCAGCTGACCGTTGGTTTGGCAGGCAGCATGGCACCCGGAGAAACATACATATAATACAGCTTGCTTTTCAGCTCGCTGCGGCTGATCTTCGCATTCCAGCGAATACCGCACTGGTGATCGATATTGCAGTCTGCATATGTAATCGTGTCGCCGGAAACATCCGTAATAAAAATCGTATGGCTGTCGTTATTGATGCGAACAACGCAACCGGCCTTGATGCCGTCAATGCTGTAAACCTTCTTCCAGCTTCGTGCGGAATAGCCATAGCATTCATAAGCCAGCTTCAGCGCAAAACCGTGGCACTGAATTGCATAATCAAACAGATTGCAGCCGCACAGGCCGTCATAGGCCGTGCAGTTACCGTTTTCATGGTGTGTGCAGGGCTTATTGGAATAGCCGTTGGGATTGTTTGCTGCTCCGTCGGGGTGATTCCAATATTTACCGTCCGGAAATTTTTCCATCAGGTATTGCAGGGTCGAAGCAGGAATATGGGATTCGACCGAATCTGCCGCAGAAAACGGAATCGGTATGATTGCCGCCACCAACGCCAGCGACAGGAAAAAGCAGAGTAGTCTCTTTTTCAATGGTTTCATCCTTTCATAATTATCTCAATTACATTATACAGGAAAAACGAAGAAAAAGCAAGAATAAACTGTTTTATGGGTGCATCAGGCGGATCATTCTGTCTTTGGTCTGTGATGCCGGAGGCCGGATTTCACCACTGCAAAACAGCCCGTACAGGTCTGATGCCCGACGCTCCAACTCACCATAGACCGGCTCAGGCGCCGCTTCCCCTGCATGAATCAGCGGCAGATCGGAACCTCTGCGCGCATTATGCAGAATCTCTCTCCCCGTCTCGTTCATTGCCAGAACGCGAATATACGGCGCGTTCTCCTGAAGCATTTTTTCTGAAATACCCAAATAGGCGCAAAGAAGCATCCGCATCAATCGGCTGCGGGTATATCGCTTTGACTTCGCCGCGGTAATGATTTCCTCCAGCGTGTTTTCTTCTCTGCAAGCGTGCATCAGCTTTCGCCAAAGACCCTCACTGCCAAATGGGAGTCTCTCAAATTCCGCCTCCTGCATAGCGCGCAGACGCGCAAGCCATGCCCGTTCTCCTGCTGAAACGGAATAAATCGGAGCAGATGCGTATACCTCCATCGCCTCCTGCGGAACAAAGCCGCTCCAATCGTCCATTTTGCGCAGCATCGAAGCAGAGGGATTCTCCCGCTCCATGCTCTCATGGTAGCTGCCCTGCCGCTGTAAAGGCATCGGCTGCAAGGGGCTGTTTTGGCGCACAATCGCCTTGCAGTATTCCACCGCGAGAATATCATTCGGATTTTCCAAAAGCTCTCCGTTGCCGCCCAGCGCTTCTATCGCATTCTGTCTTGCACTCGGAAAGGATACCCCGCTTGCAAGCTTGCTGCGAAGCTTTTGCGCGAATTTTTCCGTCAGAAGCAGCTTTGCGGTTGACATAATATCATCAAGCGCACCGGACTCACTTCCGAAACAAAGCCCATCGATCACGCCCAGCTTGCTCAGCACCTCTACGCCGCCGGAAGCAAAGCCCTCCGCCGAACGCAGCGCATAGGTCACGGGAAGCTCTAATACCAGATCCGCACCGCACATCACGGCGGCTTTTGCCCGAACCATTTTGTCTAAAACTGCCGGTTCTCCGCGCTGGACATAGTTTCCGCTCATCAGGCAGACGGCATTCCCTTTTTGCTTGATTGCTGACAGTTGCTTTGCATGGCCGTTGTGGAATGGGTTATATTCACATATCACACCGATATTTTTCATATTTTTTCCCCCTTTTCCAAAATTGCTCTTGCCACGGGAACAAATATATTATAGAATAGTGTCGTATGTGTTTATACTACCATGAAAGTAAAAAAAATGAAATACAATTTATTTAGGAGATGCAATCCATGAAAATCTTAGTTATCAACGCAGGCAGTTCTTCCCTGAAATATCAGTTGATGGATCCGGATTCCGGCCGTGTATACGCAAAGGGTCTTTGCGAGCGTATCGGTCTTGACGGCAGACTGACGCATAAGGTAGTTGATGAAAACGGCGAGACCGTTTTGAAAGAAACCCGTGACATTCCCATGCCCTCCCATTCCGAAGCAATCGAATCCGTTCTGTCGATCCTTGTTGACGAGAAGTTCGGCGTCGTTCAATCTCTGGATGAAGTGGACGCTGTCGGTCACCGCGTTCTGCACGGCGGAGACAAATTCATCGAATCATGCATTGTTGATGAGGCCTGCAAAAAGGCGATTGAAGAATGCATCCCGCTTGGCCCGCTGCACAATCCCGCAAACCTCAAGGGTATCCTCGCCTGCGAAAAAGCCATGCCCGGCAAAAAGCAGGTTGCCGTATTTGATACCGCTTTCCACATGACCATGCCTCCGAAGGCATACCGCTATGCAATTCCTACGGAATACTACGAAAACGACCATATCCGCCGCTACGGCTTCCACGGCACCTCGCACCGCTTTGTTTCCAAGCGCGCCATTGAGCTCATGGGCAAGGACGCAAGCGAGCTGAAGCTGATCGTTGCACATCTGGGCAACGGTTCTTCCCTCTCCGCCGTAGCAAACGGCAAATGTCAGGATACCTCCATGGGTCTTTCTCCTCTGGCAGGCGTTCCCATGGGCACCCGCTCCGGCGACATTGACCCGTGCATTGTGGAATTCATCTGCAACAAATACAACATGACTCCCTCCGAGTGTCTGAATATGCTCAACAAAAAGTCCGGCATGATGGCGGTTTCCGGCAAGTCCTCCGACTTCCGCGATCTGGAAGCCGGTGCAAAGGAAGGCAACGAAAACTGCGCTCTGGCGCGTGAAATGTTTGCTTACGGCGTAAAGAAATATATCGGCTCCTATGCCGCTGCCCTCGGCGGACTGGATTGCCTGGTCTTTACCGCCGGTGTCGGCGAAAATGACGGCAAGATGCGCGCTCAAATCTGTGAGGGTCTGGAATTCCTCGGCATTAAAATCGATCCTGAAAAGAACGCCTCTCGCGGCGAGGAATGCATTATTTCCACCGACGATTCCAAGGTTACTGTATGGGTCATCCCCACCAACGAAGAGCTGATGATCGCGCAGGATACCGCTGCGCTTTGCAAATAATCAAAACGAAATTGCCCCACTAAAAAAGTGGGGCAATTTCACAAAGGAGATATTATGACTGTTTCTGATCGTTTTTTAAAATATGTATCGTTTGATACGCAGTCAGACGAAGCTTCTGAAACCTGCCCGTCTACCGAAAAGCAGAAGCTGCTCGGTGCGGCTCTTGTAGAAGAAATGAAAAGCATTGGCATTTTGGATGCCTATATGGATGACGACGGTTATGTTTACGGCACCGTTCCGGGCGCCGAGGATGCTCCCGTGATCGGTTTAATTGCCCATATGGACACCTCGCCCGACTGTTCCGGCGAGAATATCAAGCCGCGCATTGTCGAATACGAGGGCGGAGAAATTGCGCTGAATGATACGGATGTTCTTTCTCCAAAAGATTTCCCGCGTCTGAGCGGAAGCATCGGCAAGCACCTCATTGTTACAGACGGCACCACACTGCTCGGAGCGGATGACAAGGCCGGGATTGCAGAGATCCTGACGGCTGCCGAAGAACTGATCAACGAAAAAACGCCGCATGCCACCATTCGAATCGGCTTTACGCCTGACGAAGAAATCGGCAGGGGCTCTGACCGTTTTAACCTGAAAGACTTCCGTGCCGACTACGCCTATACGGTGGACGGCGGCACGCTCGGCGAACTGGAATACGAAAATTTCAACGCCGCTTCGGCCGTTGTGACATTCCACGGAAGAAACGTCCATCCAGGCTACGCCAAAAACTGCATGGTAAACTCCATGCTGATTGCTATGGAATTCAACGCAATGCTGCCCGTCCATGAACGTCCCGACTGCACCGAAGGCTACGAAGGCTTTTTCCATCTGTGCCAAATGCAGGGAGACGAGGAATGCTCCGTGCTGAAATACATCATCCGCGACCATGATCGGGCAAAATTTGAACGGAAAAAGGCGGAGCTGGAGGCGATTGCAGCCTTCCTGAATGATAAATACGGCAAGGATCGCGTGATTCTTGAAATCAAAGACAGCTACTATAATATGCGCGAAAAAATTGAGCCGCATATGCACATTGTAGAGGCCGTAATGCAGGCCATGCGCGACGCGGGAGTAGAGCCGAAGGTCGTCCCCATTCGCGGCGGCACAGACGGTGCGCAGCTCTCTTATCGAGGACTTCCCTGCCCGAATCTGTTTACCGGCGGAGAAAACTATCACGGAAGATTTGAATATGTTCCGATTGAGGATATGCAGGCAGCCGTCCGCACTTTGAAATGTATTTTGACAAATGCTGCCGGACAATCCGGAAGGAGTAATCAAAATGTATAAACAATGGCTCTGTCTGCTGCTGATTTTAACGCTTTTTATCACACTTGTCGCTTGCGGCAGCAAAGAGGAAGTCGATCCTTCCGTAGAATCCGTTATCCCAAGCAGTGAAGCAGTCGAAGAAAAGACCAGCATTCCTGTTGCCAATGTTCCTGCCAATCTACTCGGTTTCTGCTCCGATACGCTGTATACAAATGAACTGCTGCAGCTTCAGTTTGAGCTTCCTTCCGACTGGTATTTCTACAGCAGCTCCAAGCTTGCCGAGCTGAGCGGCATTACGCTTGGCGAGGAGGAGGAAGCTACGCAGGAGCGGTTCATTACCGCGCTGAAAGCAACCGGCTTCACATATGATATGATTGCCTGTGAGAGCGAGGGCACGGATATGGTCGTTGTCTCCTTTGTGCACATGGGCTATCAATACGGAGAGAATCTGAGCGAACAGCAGTTTGCCGAGATGATGCTGGAGAAATACTCCAACCGTCTGTCCGGAATCGATTCCGGTGCTGCGGATGCACAGATCAGCACGATCTACCTTGCAAGAGACGAGCATCCCTGCCTGCAATTTCTCAGTTCCGAAAGTGGCTTGACGCTCCACAAAACCATGGTATTCGTTCAGGCAGGCGATTTTATGGCGGTCGTGACTGCCGGCAGTCCCTACGAGGGCGATGATGTTTCCATTTTGGACGATTTCACCTATTACGAAGCCGTATCGCCCGAAACCACGGAAGAAACCATCGAGGAATAATTTTATATTCTGACAAAAAGGAGCTGCTGCGGAATCTATTTATTCCGCAGCAGCTCCTATGATTTTATCTTGATTATGCTTCTTCCGGGTGAATACCCTTTTCTGCAAAGACCTTCAGAAGCTGATCCATATCGTTCGGGCAGCTCATCGGATCTCCGCAAGCCTTGATTGCATTTGCAACGTCCTTCAGGCCATTGCCGGTAATCACGGAAACAACCGTATCATTTTCACCGATCACGCCCTGCTCGCAGAGCTTCTTCAAACCGGCTGCTCCGGTAACGCCCGCAGGTTCACCGAAAACACCGCAGGTCATGCCGACCAGCTTCTGTGCAGCCATAATCTCTTCATCGGTCACGTTGACAACGATACCGTTGGATTCACGGATCGCATTGAGCGCCTTATCGGCATTGCGCGGAACACCGACAGCAATCGAGTCTGCCAGCGTGTTTTCTTCCATCGGATACCACTCTTCGTTGTTCGCAATGGCGCGGTTGATGGGATGGCAGCCCTCTGCCTGTGCAGAAATCAGACGCGGCAGCTTGTCGATAAAGCCGATGGCATACAGATCCTTCAGCCCCTTCCAAACGCCGGCGATCGTGCAGCCGTCACCGACAGAGATTGCCAGATAATCCGGCATTTCCCAGTTCAACTGCTCGGCAATTTCCAGAGAAACCGTCTTCTTACCTTCGGACAGATACGGGTTGATTGCCGCATTGCGGTTATACCAGCCCCACTTATCAATGGCAGCTTTCGACAGCTCAAAGGTTTCTTCGTAATTGCCCTGTACGGAAACGACATTGGCGCCAAAGGTCATAAGCTGAGCGACCTTGCCCTTGGGCGCACGGGAAGGAACGAAAATATAGGTTTTCAGACCCGCTGCTGCCGCGTTGCCTGCCAGAGAAGAGGCCGCATTGCCGGTAGAGGAACAGGCAATGACCTTTGCGCCCGCTTCCTGCGCCTTGGCAACTGCCATGGCAGAAGCACGATCCTTCAAAGATGCCGTGGGATTCTGGCCGTCGTCCTTGATCCAGAGCTTCTTGATACCAAGCACTTTTGCAAGGCGATCCGCCTCATACAAGGGAGACCAGCCGACACGCAGAGGTGTATCCGGTGTGGTTTCTTCTACCGGCAGCAGCT
>JAEDKB010000042.1 GCA_016296045.1 Oscillospiraceae bacterium | reverse complement strand
GTCACTATGTTCCTCAGAATGACATATACGGGAGGTGCTCCGGAAAGAATTCAAGATTTCTATCAGGTATTAGTATCATATCAAATACGAAAGCTGGCAAAAACGCTTGCCGCGCAAGCATTTTGACTTACTGCGCAACTCACACTCTACCGTACTTATGTACGCCGACGAGTGTGAGTTGCTTGTCTTTGGAGCCTTTCTCAACAGTCTATCAGCGTGTCGAAACAGTTTTTCGACACGCTGAGACGGGTTGGAATTCCAGAATTCCAACCCGTCTGTTTTATAGACTCGCCTTTATTTCAGCGCGGAAATCGCTTCCGGCAGCGCCGCAAGAAAGGCATCGGCCTCCGCCTGCGTCGTCTCACCCGAGAGCGAAACACGGATGGAGCCGTCGATCAGCTCCGGCGCAACGTGCATCGCCTCAAGCACATGGGAGCGGTGCCCCTTGCTGCACGCCGAACCGGCAGAGACACAGATGCCGCGCTCCTGCAGCGCATTCAAAAGTCCCTGAGAGCGCAATCCGGCAACGGCAAGATTGACGATATGCGGCGCTTCCTGCGCGCCGATGAGCGTCACGCCGTCCATTTCGCGCAGTGCGTCCTGTAGATATTTTTTCAGGCGGTTCTGCTCCGCAATCAACGACAGCTTGTTCGGATTCTGTGCGCTGCACGCCGCCGCAAAGCCCGCGATCATCGGAAGATTCTCCGTGCCGCTGCGAAGTCCTCCCTCCTGACCGCCGCCAAGGATGAACGGCGGCAGCTTCGGTGCCAGATACAGCGCCCCGACGCCCTTGCCTGCGTGCACCTTATGCCCGGAAACGGAGATCATGTCCGCGCCCAGCGTCCGTGCGCGAAACGGCACCTTGAAGAAGCCCTGCACCGCGTCGGTATGAAACAGTGCATTCGGGCAGCTCCGATGCGTCAGCTTCGCCATGCGCTCAATGGGCATGACCGCGCCGGTCTCGTTATTGACCATCATAATACTGACCAAAATGGTATCCGGCCGCAGCGCCTGACGCAGCGCTTCGGCGGAAATGTTTCCCAGCGCGTCGGGCTGTAAATAGGTCACTTCAAAGCCGCTTTGCGCAAGCTTTTGGATCGGATGCAGCACCGCATGATGCTCCACCGCCGTGGTAACGATGTGCTTTCCGCGCTTTCCCAGACGCTCGGCAGCGGAAAAGATCGCCCAGTTATCCGCCTCGGTGCCGCCGGAGGTGAAAAAAACACGCTCCGCCTCGGCTCCCATGGCCTCGGCGACCTCCTGACGGCAGCGCCGAAGCAGTCTTGCCGCCTCCACGCCGAAATGGTACTGGGCGCTCGGATTGCCCCAATCCTCGGTCAATGTTTTCTGGATTGCCTCCACCGCAGCCTGACAGGGCTTGGTCGTGGCGGCATTGTCTAAATAAATCATAGGTTCCTCGAAAACGGAAGCCCCACAGCGTGAGGCTTCCGTTTGGCTTTTATTTTTTCGCAAGCGCCTCGCGGATCTTTTCGCAAAGTCCCTCGGCCGTGAGCTTATAATACTCCAGAACGGCTGCGGCAGTTCCGCTGCGGCCGAATTCGTCGTTGACACCGTGGCGTACCAGCGGTGTCGGGCAATTTTCGCTCAGGCATTCGGCAACCGCTCCGCCCAGACCGCCGATGATGTTGTGCTCCTCGGAGGTCACGATGCAGCCGGTTTCCTTCGCGGCCTTGATAACCAGCGCTTCATCCAGCGGCTTGATCGTATGCATATCAATGACGCGGACGCTGACGCCCTCCGAGGCCATGATTTCTCTCGCCTTGAGCGCCAACTGCACCATCATGCCGGTTGCGATCACGGTGACATCCTTGCCGTCTGCCAGCGTGATGCCCTTGTCCAGCTCAAACTTGTAGCCGTCGATCTCGTCGGTGACCGTCTCGACCGCGCTGCGGCCCAGACGCAGATAGGCAGGGCCTTCATAGTCCAGCAGCGCCTTGACTGCCAGCTTCATCTCGTTGCCGTCGCACGGGCAGACAACCTTCATGTTCGGAACGGCACGCATCAGCGCCAGATCCTCCGCGCTCTGATGGGTCGCGCCGTCTTCACCGACGGACAGACCGCCGTGAGAGCCGACGATCTTGACATTCAGTCCGGGATAGGCGATGGAGTTTCGCACCTGCTCCCATGCTCTGCCGGAGGCAAAGACGGCAAAGGTGTTGGTAAAGGGCTTGAAGCCGCAGGTAGCCATGCCGGCAGCAACACCGGTCATATTGCACTCGGCGATGCCCATATCAAAGAAACGGTCGGGATATTTGGCCGCAAAGCCCTTGGTCATCGTCGCATTTGCAAGGTCTGCGTCGAAAACGACCAGCTCGGGATACTGCTCTGCCAGCTCACAAAGTGCTTCGCCGTAAGCGGCGCGGGTTGAAATTTTGCCTGCCATAATTACTTGCCCTCCAGTTCTGCCAGATGAGCCTCGACTTCCGCCTTGGCCTGTTCATACTGCTCGTCATTCGGTGCCTTGCCGTGCCAGCCGTAAACGCCCTCCATAAAGGAAACGCCCTTACCCTTCAGGGTGTGCAGCAGGATCATTGTCGGCTTGCCCTTGCAGGCTCTTGCTGCTTCCAACGCTTTCACCAGCGCGTCATAATCATGACCGTCCACCTTGATAACGTTCCAGTTGAACGCTTCAAATTTCTTGTCAAGCGGCTCAGACGGCATGACATCCTTGGTTGCGCCGTCGATCTGCAATCCGTTGACATCGACCATGGCGCACAGATTGTCCAGTCCGTACTTGGCTGCGGACATTGCCGCCTCCCAGACCTGACCCTCCGCGATCTCGCCGTCGCCGCAGATGGCATAGACACGATAGTCCTTCTTTGCGGTTTTGCCCGCCAGCGCCATGCCGACCGCGGCGGAAATGCCCTGTCCCAGAGAACCGGTAGACATATCCACACCGTTGACGTGGCGCATATCCGGATGACCGGAATAGTGTCCCTTGATGGAACGGAACAGCTTCAGATCCTCCATCGGGAAGAAGCCGCGCAGCGCCAGCACCGAATACAGCGCAGGCGTCGTGTGACCCTTGGACAGCACAAAGCGGTCACGGTCGGGATTCTTGGAGTCTGCGGGATCGACATTCATTTCGTTGAAATAGAGCGTCGTGAGCGCGTCAATGACCGAGAGACTTCCGCCGATATGTCCGGAGGAGGCGGTATGCACCGCATCCAATGCCAGCAGACGCGCCCGATAGGCCATGACTTCCAGCTGTTTGCCATAAAGTTTTTCCATAAAAATCATTCCTTTTCCTTGATTCTGGCTTATCTATGGTCAAATACCTGTTAATTCGGTACCTGTTCCCTAACATAGTATTCCACGATCCGTCGCTCGGCAAGCGCATCGGCCTGCGCCTGACTGAGCTCGGCATTATAGCCGGTCGCGGTTTTATAGATATTCTTGCTTTGCAGCAGCGGCAGCTCCTCGCGGATGCTTCGCTGATATTGCAGCCACGACGGCCCCTTCCAGCCGCAGCAGTCAAAGATCTCCGCCATCAGATAGCACGGAGAAATATCTCTGCCGCTGCCGACAAAGGGTCTGCCCAAAGCCTGCTTTGCCGCATCATTCGCCCAGATCAGATAGGGCGTGGTGTACAGATTTCGGAAACCCTCCGTCGTATACTCCTGCGTACAAACGCCCATCTCCTCATAGTAGCTGTTTCCGGCACCGAAGGTCACCTTATGGTCTCCGAAGAACACCAGAACCACCGGTTCCTCGCTTTCGCGGAAGCGGTCTACATAGGCAGAAACCTGCTTTCCGGTGTCGGCAATGCTATTGAGATAGTTATTGACGGTAAAATACGCCGCGTCGGAAATGCCCTCATGTGACACATATTCCGCGCCGTTTAAGGCATCGTCCGCGTAGGGGCTGTGTCCCTGATAGGTCACGCTGAAGGAGAAATACGGCTTGGACACATCGCGCTGCTCGAACGCCGCAAACCGCTCTTCAAAAAAGCCGCTGTCGTTTAAGTATTCCTCCAGATAGGCGTTTTCCGGCGTCGTCAAGGCATGGTAGGTGTCTTCATAGAAATGGTATTCATCAAAGCCTAAATAGGCATTGACGCTGCTTCTGCCATAGAACCATTCATAGCCGGGATGACCGCCGTCGGTCGCATAGCCCTGCGCGCCGAAATAGCGGACATAGGACTCCGTATTGCGGCTGTAGCGCGGCTGGGGATAGGAAAAGCCCGTCAGCACCGCACGTTCGGCATTGATCGTGCCGCCGCCGATGGTGTCCGGATACAAAACGCCGCAGTAGCTTTCTTTCTGCAAGGCATGAAACTCCGCATAGGGATCGGCGGTAAAGCGGATGCTCTCCAGCTCCGACAGATCAGCGTAGGACTCCAGCATCGTGATGATGAGATGAACCTTCTTCTCCTGCGGGATATCCGCATCGGGATAATCCGCCAGAATTGCCTGCGCCGCTTCCTCCGAATAACCATCCGGCTTCTCCGGAAGCATGGTATCCACGGAGTGCAGGAAGGAATAAACCAGACCCTTGGAGGCATAGTTTTCCGCATCCTTCCAGACGTTGAAGCGGTCGGCATTGGTCAGAAGAAGCTGATCGTAGCGGTCGGAATCGCTGTAAAGCTGCTGCCAGGATACCCCTGCCAGCACCACCGTCAGCACCAGCAGCGCAAGCCGCAGCCACCAGCGGTTTTTCGGAAATCTTCCCTTGGCAAAAATCGCCAGAATCACCGTTCCGCCGATCACCGCCGCCACCGCCAGAATCAGTATGATCGGCACGGTCAGCTCATATTCCTTCAAAATTCCCAGTCCGGCACCGGCATTCAAAATATCCTCCGCGACAAACGGCTCGCCGCGCAGAGCAATCATATAATAGTTTACAATTCCGACAACCAGCAGCAGCAACGACGGGATCAGAAAGCCCAGCCATGCTCGGTTGGTCAGAAAATAGAAAAACGCAACCAAAAGCAGCACGGGGATCAGATTCAGCAAAAAAATCTCCGGCTCATAAAAATACGAAACAAAGCGGTAAAGGGTAAAATACCAGGTGCCGAGGAACAGGCACAGCAGATGCAGACACAGTGCAGCGGCTGTCAGCAGCAGCGCCGTCAGCACGCGGCGCTCCTTTGACGGCTGTCTTTCTGACCGCAGACACGAAATGGACTTGTTCCGCTTTTTTGCTCTCATTGCAGTTCCTTCCGGATCATTTCATCATAGTCGTATACATGATTTCGCATATAAAACTCGACAAAGGTATAATCGTCTCTCGCCTGCTTTACAGCGTCATCTAAGGCAAGCTGCAAGCGCTCTCCCGACAAGACATACGCTCGCATTTGCAGCACGGGCAGCTTTTCGCGCAGCGTCCGCTGATAGCGCAGCCACGCAGGACCCTCCCAGCCGCAGCAGTCGAAAATCTCCGACATCAGATAGCACGGAGAGATCGTATCGCCCCGTCCGGTAAAGTCCCGACCAAGAACCTCCTTTGCCGCGTCGTTCGCCCAGATCAGATAGGGCGTGCTGTAGAGCGCATAACGGTCAGAGGCGGTGCTGTTCGGCGAAATAATGCCCAACTGCTCCAAATAGCAGTTGTTTTCGCCCAAGGTGGGCTTGTGATCTCCGAAAAATACCAGCACCACGGGCGCTTCATCTTCACGGAAGGTATCCACATAGGCCGCCATCTGCTCACAGGTATCGGCAACACTGTTCAGATAGTTATTGACCAGCGTATAGCCGTCGCCGCTCAGAACCCCCTTGCCGATGTATTCCGTCCCCGTCATCACCGCGGAGTCATAGGGACTGTGCCCCTGATAGGTCACGCTGAAGGAAAAATACGGCTTCGACACATCGCGCTGCTCATAGTCGGCACGGCGGTCGGCAAACAGCGTCGCATCGTCCGCAAGCTCCTGATAGGTGTTCCCGATTTCGATTTGTTCGTCAAAATGTCCCTCATGGAACACATATTCATCAAAGCCCATCAGCCGCGCAACCTTGTCCCGACTGTAAAACCAGTCGTGTCCGGGATGTGCGCCCACCGTTACATAGCCGTTGGCGCTGAAATAGCGGACAAAGGAGCTGGTCTTGCTCTGATAGCTCGGTTGACGGAAGGCAAAGCCGGTCAGAAATGCGCGTTCGGCATTGATCGTGCCGCCGCCGATCGAATCGGCAATCAGCGTGCCGTGATAGGATTCCTCCTGCAGCGCATGAAGCGGCGCGTACGGATCTGCTTGCAGCGCAACGCCGTCAAACACGGATAAGTCCGAAAAGCTTTCCAGCATGGTCACAATCACATTGACGCGCTGATCCTCGGGAATCGCAGCATCCGGCGTTTCGGCAAGGATCGCCTCCGCCTTTTCGTCGGTATAGCCCTCAGGCGCAGCCGGAAAAGCCTCGTCCAGCGATCGCAGCAGCGACCAGAACAGTCCGCCGCCGGCTGTGATCTCCTCATCACGCCACGGGCTGAAGGTCTTTTGAATTTTCAGTCGGGTATTGGTATAGAGGAAATAGTCCGTGTACCAATTCGTCCAGGAATAGCTCCCGATCAGAATACACAGGGCGATTGCCGCAACGCGAAGCCACCAGTGCTTTTTGGACACGCGCCCTTTTGCATACCGAAACAGCAAAAACGTCACGCCGGCAAGCAGCAAAACCGCAATCGGCAGCATGGGCGGAATCTTTAGGGTATATTCATCCAAAATTCCCGCCGCTTCTCCGGCGAACAGAAGATCGTCGATGACCAGCGGCTCGCCCCGTAAAGCAACCTTAAAATAGTTGACAAAGCTCAGCAGCAGGAAAAACACGGAGGTGCTCAGCCACGCGATCCATGCGCGGTTGGAGGCAAAATACACCACCGCCATAAACAGCGCAATGGGCAGCCAGTTCATTACCAGAATGAGCGGTGCCTGAAAATATGCCGCAAGCCGTGGGAAAGAAAAATTCTGCGTGCCGATAAAAAGACACAAAAACAGCAGACCGACCGAGGACACAAACAGCCAAAGTGCCGTCAACCACGCCGCTTTCCGCGCATTGCGGCGTTCCAGCGTTTCCCGTCGGACGCGGAGCTTCTTGACCCGTTCGCGCCGAAGCTCTCTTTTGCTCTTGTTCTTACTTTTTTTCATCCGAAAAAGGCTCAGAAGACGAGCTTCTCACGCAGGTAGCTCTTCAGCTCGGAAATGGGAATTCGAACCTGCTCCATGGTATCGCGGTCACGGACGGTAACCGCATGGTCTGCCGGCGTGTTTTCATCGCCGACCGTCTGGAAATCGACGGTAATGCAATACGGCGTTCCAATCTCATCTTCACGGCGATAACGCTTGCCGATGGAGCCTGCGTCGTCAAAATCGACCATGAATTCCTTCTGCAAATCATGGTAGATTTCCTCGGCAGCCGGAGAGAGCTTCTTCGACAGCGGCAGGACGGCCGCCTTGAACGGGGCAAGCGCCGGATGCAGATGCAGCACGGTGCGGATATCGTCGTTGCCCTTCTTGTCCTGACCGACGACCTCCTCGTCATAAGCATCGACAAGGAAAGCAAGGAAGCTGCGCTCCACGCCCAGCGACGGCTCGATGACATAGGGGATATAGCGTTCGTTCTTTTCCTGATCGTAATAGGTCAGATCCTTGTTGGAGGTGTTCTGATGCTGCGTCAGGTCATAATCGGTACGGTCGGCAACGCCCCACAGCTCGCCCCAGCCGAACGGGAACAGGAATTCAAAGTCGGTCGTCGCCTTGGAGTAGAAGCAGAGCTCCTCGGGATCATGGTCGCGCAGGCGCAGGTTTTCCTTGCGGATGCCCAGCGACAGCAGCCACTGCTCGCAGAAGCCGCGCCAATAAGCAAACCATTCCAGATCGGTGCCCGGCTCGCAGAAGAATTCCAGCTCCATCTGCTCAAATTCCCGCACACGGAAAATAAAGTTGCCCGGCGTGATCTCGTTGCGGAAGGACTTGCCGATCTGACCGATGCCGAACGGCAGCTTGCGGCGCGTGGTGCGCTGGACGTTGGCAAAGTTGACAAAAATGCCCTGCGCGGTCTCCGGACGCAGATAGACGGTGTTCTTCGCATCCTCGGTGACGCCCTGGAAGGTCTTGAACATCAGATTGAACTGGCGGATATCGGTAAAATTGTGCTTGCCGCAGGTCGGGCAGCAGATGTGATTGTCGTCAATAAACGCCTTCATCTCCGCCTGAGAGAACGCATCGATGGGCTTCGGCAGCTCCACATTCTGCTCGGCGCAGTAATCCTCGATGAGCTTGTCTGCGCGAAAACGCTCCTTGCACTCGCGGCAGTCCATCAGCGGATCGGCAAAGCCGCCCAGATGACCGGAAGCCACCCATGTCTGCGGATTCATCAATATCGCGGAATCCAGCCCGACATTATACGGATTCTGCTGGACGAACTTGCTCCACCAGGCACGCTTGATGTTGTTCTTCATCTCGGCACCGAGCGGGCCGTAGTCCCATGTATTTGCAAGGCCGCCGTAAATTTCGGAGCCGGCAAATACAAAGCCGCGGTTTTTGCACAGCGCAACAATCTTATCCATGGTTTTTTCGGTATTTTTCAGCATAGCTTGCCTCCAAAAAATTTTGATACTCTTTTTGTTATCATCCTGTTTGAATTCCATATCCGATTTAACGGAATTTCACGGCAGCACCGTTATGGATCCGCCGCATTATGCCGGATTCTAATAGAAACTATTATAGATGTTTTTTTCTGCCCTGTCAACCAATGCCTTTATCGGATTCGGTGATAAAATTGCAGGTTGTATTTCGGTTTTTTGGAAAATTCTCTTTTCTTTCGGGTCATTTCTTGTTATAATAGATTCCGTGCACAAAACAACCGCTGAAAATCCCGTAAAGGAGAGTCCATATGAAGCGACTGATTTGTATCATTCTGTGTCTGGCGCTTTTGTGCGGACAGGCTTTCGCTGTCACAACCGCCGACAATCTGGGCAAGGATGTAGAAGAGTTTATCACCGACCACGATTTGAACGAGACGAATTTTTCCTACATCTTCTACAACACCGTCTCCAAGGTATCCTACTCCTATAATATCTCCGCCTTTTTCCCCGTCGGTGAGGTCTGGACGCTCCCTCTCAATATGTACTATTATGAACAGGAATCGAAGGGCGCTTATACCGCTCCGATCACCGATCCGGATTGGAAATACACAATCAACGGCATGGATCTGGAGCAATGCCGTTATCACAGCATTCTGGAGCAGGATGCCGAGGTCTCCGCTCAAATGCGCGATAACCTCGGCGATATGCAGCAGTATAAGCTGCTGATCAACGAACGCTTCGGTCACCTCACCGTGTCCTCTCTGCCGGACGAATACCTCGGCGGCAATTCCTACAGCGCCGCTTTCCTGATGAACTGCCTCCTTGCCATCTATAAGCATCCGGAACAGTTTGCGGATATGATGCAAAACTACGGTCTGGTGCAGAAGGACAACGGCATGGCCGCCTATACCAATCCCTATCACGTTGTTCACGTCTACGGAAAAGAAGACGGCATGATCTGCGATGTCGGCGAGATCAGCGCTCCGGAGAACTATCTTCTGGTCGCCTTCGTCTCCGAGGAGGCCGGCGGCGACGAAATCCTTGCCGAGCTGAACGATCTGCTGTGTGACAGCATTGAGCTGGAGGCCGGTGTCTTTACCGGCGACGACGACACCAAAACACACGCCCGCAGCGATTCCGACTATATCGTCAACTCCGCAGACCGAAACGATCGAACCGAGGTTCTCAAATGGGTCGGCTATTCCGTCGGCGGCGCGGTTGTCCTGCTGCTGATTGCCGCCTTT
>JAEDKB010000041.1 GCA_016296045.1 Oscillospiraceae bacterium | reverse complement strand
CTGTTAAAGGATTCACTTGCTGCGATGAAATGGGTCGGTACAATGCGTAATCGTGGCTTTGGCCGTGTAAGAATGACGGCGGTGCAGGAAGAAAAAAGCACGAAAAAGCGTTCTGTTGGGCAGACGAACTGTATCCACTATGTTCTCCATACCGAGGCACCGGTACTATCCACCGATTTGAGCCGGAGTCAAGAAAATAGCTATGAAACATACGGCTTTATCACCGGCAGTGCTGTGCGCGGCATGGTGATGGGCTATTTGAGCAAGGAAGAGAATACGTTCTTTGCAGAGAATAAGGAAACGCTTTTATCCGACCGTGTACGATTTACGGATGCGATTCCCAATCCCTATGGCGTGGCCGCATTGCCCTCGCTCAAGGGCTTTTATGCGGATAAGGGAAGCGATGAGATCGAATCTGTCGTTTGCAGCGGAGAAGTGAAGCCAGGGCGGAAAAGAGCATCTATGGGCGCATTCTGCACTTTGGATGGAGAGACGATTCGCTTTTGGAGCGCAAAAACGGATGGTGCAATGCGTATTTCGCGCAACACAAAAAATCAGGATGACAAACAGCTTTTCCAGACACGATATCTGAGTGAGGGACAGGATCTGGAGGGTTACATCCTGCTTGATGATGAAAGCCTTTCTCCAAAGGTTGCGGAGGCTTTTTCCGGTGAGATCCGCTTGGGCGCAGATCGCTACGAAGGCTTTGGAAAATGCACGATAAAGGCGCTTGAAGAAGTAGCTGCTCCCGCATGGCTGGAAACCTACGGCGGAGCCGCGGAGGAGACGATGTATCTTGTTGCGGTGTCCCCATTCACAATGATAAACGATCATGGTGAGCCGTGTGGACTGAATGAAAAACAGCTTGCAGAGGCGCTCGGCGTTGCATCGGCGAAGGCAGAGCTTTGCAGCACGTCTGTTGTTTCTGTGGGTAGCTTCAACCGCAAATGGCAGTGCCGCGAAGAAAAGTTGCCGATGTATGACCGCGGCAGTGTGTTCAAACTCTCCTGCGAGCCCGCGCCGACTGCGGAGGCTGTGAAAAAGCTGGAATACAGCGGTATTGGTATGCGCAGGGAAGAGGGATATGGGCAGGTCGTATTCCTGTCCAAGAGTCGCTTTGAGATGCTGACAAAAAAGAAGGCGGCAGATATGGAAGCAGAGCGTGATTCGGACGCGGAAGCGGAGAAAAAGGCTGCCGAGGAAGCAAAGCTGCGTCGTTTGAAGTGCCTGTGGGTCATGGAGTATGCTCCCGAATGTGAAAAGGGAATTTCCAGGAGCCAGCTCGGTACGATCCAGTCGCTTTGCGAGAAAGCAATTCTCAACGGCGGGGATACAAAAGAGCTGCGTAGACATCTTGAAAAGAACAAGAAAGAACGCGGTGCGGCATATGAGACTAAGTACGAACGAATCGGTGCGCTGATTAGGGATGTGCTGGATCATCCGTTAGATGAAACCTTGAAATGCGGGACAAAGAAAGCCTTGGAACGCAGAAAAATGGAGGAAAAGGACTTTGTGCTGTGCGGCACGACTGATACACTCGCAGAACGGCTAAAACTCCTGGTCATGCTGTTTGACTTCAGCCGCAAGGAAAAAGATAAGGAAAAAGATTCAAAGGAGGGTGCGTGAAATGCCGGGAAAATATAACTGCATTGTACATTATGATGTGACCGCGACCTGTGTCACCCCTCTGCGAACAGCAAATGCCGATGGCGATACGGAGATGGTGCTTCGCCGTTCGGATGGAACTGGGATCATTCAAGGTAGCTCTCTTGCCGGAGCAATGAAGCATTTTGCTGCGCAGGAGTGGACTTTGACGAGAGCGGAGGAGCTGTTCGGCAGTCAGAAAGCAGAGAGCCGACTGATCGTCTCCGACGGCGTTTTTGCAAAATCGGCGGAAATGCAGATGCGCCCGCGTATTTGCATAGACGCTGCATCCGGCAGTGTGGAGAACAAATTTGATATTGCGCATATCGGTGTCGACGAAACGTTTGACTTTTCTGTTACCTGGCGGGGAAACAGCTTAGACAGCGATGATATTGTCTGCGTGGAAAGAATTTTTGCTGCGATCCAGAGCGGTGCGCTGTGTTTTGGCGCACAGAAGAGCAATGGATTCGGACAGGTAAGCTTGAGCGTGAAGAAGGGCTTATACGATCTGCGCGAGGAAAAAGCTCGCAGAGCGTGGCTGGATGAAGCTACGGAGTGGCGAAAGACCATTAAGCTTGCACAATATGCGCCACGGCAGGTTATCTTTGAGGTTTCCGGGAAGACAAACAGTATCCTTGTGAAGGCATCTGCACCGGAGCTGCGGACTGCCGAGAACGGTAAAGATGTCAGCACGGCAGTGGCAGTGAACATCAAAGAGAATGGAAAGTCCATTTTGCCCGGCAGCTCTGTAAAGGGTGCGATACGAGCGAGAGCGGAGATGATTGCGGAGTATTTAAAGCTTCCAAATAGTACGAACGGGATCATCAGCAGGATGTTCGGCTGCGGTTCGGATGGAAGAGAGGACAATGGTGTCCCGGGACGGGTATGGTTTGAGGATGCTGTTTTGGACGATACCGCAAAAACGATTACCCGCATTCGTATCAATCGCTTTACAGGGGGCGTGATGAACGGCGCTTTAATTAAG
Organism: Oscillospiraceae bacterium; assembly: GCA_016296045.1. GTDB lineage: Bacteria > Bacillota > Clostridia > Oscillospirales > Oscillospiraceae > JAZOXB01. Next base: position 7,227 of record JAEDKB010000041.1, on the reverse strand, counting down.
GAGGAACCGCGTTCTTCTTCGATACGCTTGCGCATAAAAGCGGATGAGAGTCCCGAACAGTGCGCATTGCTGCTGCTCGCGCTCCGAGATTTGGGATTGGGACTCTATACGTTCGGCAGCGGCAGCGCAATCGGACGCGGATATGTCACGGTAGAAAAGATTACAGCCAAATTACCGGATGGGCGGAAAGGCAGTCTCAGCTTCGACAAGGAAAAACACTGTGCGATTGACGATCAAGCCGGCATTTTTCCTGCTTGGCTGAAAGAATTGGAGGCGCTGAAATGAAAATTAGTCTGCTTACACTGCAGGACGCGTTTGAGCAAGGGAAAAAGCTTCCGTATGCGCTGCTGCGTACGACGGATAAAGTGATACTGGGCGAGACGCCGCCGGAGCTCCCGGAAACGCTTTCAGAGGCACATTTCTTCGACGAAAAACAGGAAATCAGGATCTTTTGGGCGAATGGCATCCAAAAAGCGGCTGTTTTGACAGAAGAACCATTGGACAAGACCATAGAGGATACGCTCGAGATAGAGAATATCTGCCGGTTTGGAAACAAAGTAAAAGTTTCCAAGGCGGTGTCTTATGACGAGGATGGACAAGCGTACATTCAAGCGATAAGGCTTTGCGGTTGGGAGGGATAAGAATGCCGAATAAAGCGAGAGCACCCTATAACTTCGTTCCTTTTTCAAATAGGATTTTGACTCGTTATGCGAGCGAAGATGAACTTCCGAGACATGACAGAATCGACCCGGAGCTGAAATCAGGTGAGATCCATGTGACGATGATTGCGGACACTCCGGTGTTCGTATCGGATGGAAATAAGCATTTTTATCGCACCCCTGACAACACTTCGGCGATTCCTGGCTCAACGGTACGCGGCTTAGTAAGAGAAAATATGCAGATTCTCGGCTTCGGACGTGTCCGCGCGGGCGAGGATTTGGACGACTACCAGATTTTTTTCCGTGAGATGGCTGCGGCGCGAGGCTCAACGGGAAACGATTTGAAGCAGTACTATCACGATGTGCTGGACGTACAGAGCCGAAAGAGTCCTTCGGGCAAGACCTACTCAATCCCGGAAAATGTTCTTTGCGGATATCTGTGCCGTAAGGGAAATTCCTATTTCATTAAGCCGACGAATGGGAAATATCTGCGGATTTCCCGGTCACATCCCTTCTTTAAAGAAGTCGGGCAGGATGCTGCACGGACGATGAAAGTGTCCTATACGTCAAATGGTGATGCAATTAAGGACATAAAAAGAGGCAACATCAGTGGTATGATGCAAGGGACACTTCTTTTTACCGGAAGACCGGTGGGGAGAATTCCCAATCACCTGTATGTTTTCCCCGAGGCTGACAGCAATGCTGAGCCGGTTCCCATCAGCGAGACCGATGAAATTTCCTATAAGCAAGACTGGGAAGCACGGCAGAACTCCTTGAAAGCTTACTACGATGTAAACTTTTGGGCACTGCCTAAGGAGGGCGAGGAAAAGCCCGTATTTTATATTCGTCATGAAGAACACACCTACTTCGGAATGTCTTTATTCCTGAGAATTGGCTATCGCCATAGCATGGCAGAAGGCTTGCCTGATAAGCACAAGGAAAAAGCGGGCGGGGAGCTGGACTATCCACATGCTATTTTGGGATTTGCGGACAAAGATCGCGCCTTCCGCTCCCGTGTATCCTTTGAAGACTTCCGCTTGATCTCCGAGACAAAAGAAAGCAATGAAATCAAAACCGTACTGGGAGAACCAAAGCCGAGCTGGTACACCGGCTATGTGACGGATGCCAAGAATTATACGGACGATGATTTTAAGCTCCGGGGTTATAAGCAGTATTGGCTCCATGAAGCGGAAGCAGCGAAACCGCCGGAAGGAAAAGAAGACGCAGCGTTCCTTTCAACACTCCGACCGCTTCCGGAGGAAAGCAAGTTCTCCGGTGTGATTCGCTATAAGAACCTGAATGAGGATGAGCTCGGCTTGCTGCTTTGGACCCTGCGCTTGGATGACGGATGCTATCAAAGTCTTGGTATGGGTAAGCCGTACGGGTTCGGACGTATGAGGGTCGAGATCGACAGCCTGCGGGAGTATGATTTTGCAAAACTGTATTCTTTGGATAGCCTGAACGGTTTGTCGTACCAAGAGGGCAAAGAAAAGGTAGGTACTTATATCAGCGCCTATGAAGCTTTTGCTGAACAGAAGTTCTTTGGTGAAGTGGACAATTCGGGTAAAAAGAAAAAGAACAGAACGATCCGCGGACAGGCAAATATTCAAGACTTTTTCTTCCTGCACCGAGAGATTCGCCGGAAAGAGGATGTGTCTTATATGGATTTGAAGGAATATCAGAATATCACAGCACCTCTTGAAACGATAAAGGATGTTCGTGAAAGCCAGACACAGGAAGAGAAGACGGATGAGCCGGATTTGAGCAAAATGACACCTATGCAGCGCGCATTATATGAGGCGCAGAGAAAGAAAAAAGGAGGCTAATCAATGGCAAAGAAGATTATCACCTTTTTAAGCCTGAAGCATAATGACGCTGTCGAAAAAGACTATATTTGCCCGGATGGATCGGCAGTACGGGGAAAGGAAACCAATGAGGCGCCGTTGCGTTATTTGTACCGAGAGAATCCTGACATTGACGAGGTGATCTGCCTTGTCAGTGATCGCGCAAAAGCGGAAGCGTGGGAAGACTTTTGCCTGTTTGCGGCAGAAAATGCACCCACCGCCGTATGCACGGAGATCCATTACGATGAGCAGAGAGATTCCGGAGAATTGCTGAGCGAAGTTATGTCCAAGATTCAGCCTGATGATGTAATATTCCTGGATGTTACCGGAGGTTTTCGGACGGTGATGATGGACATTATGCTGCTGAGCCGCACGATGCATTATACCGGCGTTACTTTCGGCGGCGCGGTGTACAGCGAAGCCGGAAGAAAAGATGAGCCCGGTCATATTCGGGATGCAACACAGCTTTTTGACACCTTCAATATGGTGGAAGGAATGCAGGAGCTGAGTTCTTTGGGCAGTACGCATATGCTTAGGAACTACTACGATAAGCGCGGAGAGCCGGATGAAAAAATTGATGAGCTGCTCAAAAGCATGGATGCTCTTTTTGAGACAATTACCTTATGTCGCACCTCCAAAATCGACGAGTGCATGAAGCGGTTTGAAGTTGCGTTAAAGAATGCAAGAAGCTGTGACGATCCTTTGATGCAGCAGCTTTTACCGACGCTCCAAAAGCGCTTTGGCGAAGGACTCGATACCTTGAGCTTGATTGAGTGGTGCGTAAAAAGCAATATGCTTCAGCAGGCGTTGACTGTCTATACCGAGCGTGTGCCGAGAGAGATCATGCGGCATGTTGATGGTAGAGGGGCATACACAATGGGGAAAAGAGACTATGAGGATGCTGATGCAATCCGCTTGAGAGAGTTGATGATGCTTTCCTGCGATATGAGCATGGATGGTCGCAATAATCCCGTAAAATCTTTGCGAAATTACATCAATTTTAAAAGAAAAGACTTACTTGATGTGGTTTACGATAACAAGGGAGGAGAGCCATATCCGAATGCTCGCTCTGCGGTCGAAAATCTTTGCATTGTGCTTCGTGCAACATATCCACAGGAAGATGGAGCGTTCTGCGAGAACTGGAGAGAGAGCATTCCTATCAACAAAGGATTCTTGTGCTACATGGATGATTTGGAATGGAGATACGGAGTTGACCGAATGCTTGGCAAAGGCATGAATGAATCAAATCTCTGTAAACTTTTCGGGGCGGATGGCTATACGATGACGCTGAAAAACTTCAGGACACTTTTGCCTGCATCAGATTATAGGTGTATTGATTGCACCGAAACACAGCTCGTTGATGCGCTGAAAGACTATGTGTATGTCAAAGCGTTGCGGAATATGACCAATCATGCCAATGTGGAAAGCAGTTCCGACCAAAAAATTCAGATGAAATATCTGAACACAAATGGGTATAAGGTGCTGGAGGAGGTCACTTCCGGTGACATCAGGGATATTTTGCTCAAAGCGGTTGAGCGTGTTCGAAACATGAGGAGGAAATAAGAACCATGAAAAAGTTTTTTACCGTAATTCCACTTCAGCCGGAAGGGAAGCTGAATCCGTGCCATTATGAGGCGGTTGGAAACAGCAAGCTTCAGATGGAAGAGGAAACCCGCTTTCCGATTCTTCCTGCAATCAATGGATATACGGAGCAAGGCGAAAAGATTCTTGTCATTGCGGTGACCGAAGAGAATAATGACGATTGCCGTAGGAATAGAGCTTTTTTGGAAGAGGAGATCGATGAGCTTTGCACGAAGAAGGGTATCCGGACAGAGATTCGTGATGTTTTCATCAGTGCAGAACAAAAGGTTTCCGCGCACGCGGAGACATTTCGAAAGCTGATTGACTATGTGGAAGACGATGATGAGCTTTTTGCCTGCATGACCTACGGGACAAAGCCTGTGTCCAAGGCGTTGATGATGGCGCTCCAGTATGCGTATCGCGTGAAAAAGAACGCATCAATATCCTGCCTTGTGTACGGTCAAATGGATCGTCGTGTAAATCCGCCGAAAACTTATGTATATGACGAAACAGCATTATTGCAGTTAGACGAGCTTGTGCGTGTTCTCGCCGACAGAGGAACGGCAGACCCGAAGGCTGCAATTGATGCTGTGCTCTCCATGTGAGGTGAGCAGTATGGCAAATACAGAGAAAAAGTTCGACGGGATGTACGACTTGACAGATAGAGAAAGCTGGGAAACAGTTGATGAGCTGACGGAAGAAGATATTTGGGGAATCGAAGACAAAGAATCTTCAGACGGAAAAAGCAAACAGGCCAATGGTAAGAAATGGAGCGATGTAGATAAATTAGCCGAAGAATTCTTCGCGCTGAAGCGGGAAGGCAACGAGGGAGCTTGGCAAAGCAAGGCGTTGGAGCTTTTCAGTCTTGTCATGGAATTGAGCTATCACAAGTACGATGACGCCCTCGGGGAGCTTTGGCTTGAGGTAGATAAGTTTGATTCAAGCAAGGGTAAGTTTTCAAAATTTGTGTTGAGTAGACTCAATTATCGCTCAAAAGATATCCGTGATAAGGATTTCGGGGTACAAACCAAAGATGAAGTCGATGAAGCTACCGACGAAAGAAAGAAAAAGAAAAAATACCCGGTTTCATTGAACGCTCCTCAAGCCAAAGAAGAGGCAGATGGTACGCCGTTGGAAGACAGATTAGAGGGAAATTTGCCTACTGTGTACGAGAAAATGCTGAACGAGGATGCTCTGCTTGAAGCGGTAACGCTGATGCTCAATTTGCCGGCAAGATTGCAGGGTAAGGCAAACAACCCCATAAAAGCAAACTACTACAGGATGTTCTTCACGGATGGTATTTCCGGCTATATTCGCAGCGAATTCGACCTTCCGGAAATCAAGAGAGAGCGAGACCTCTTTGACGCTTTCAAGCTTCCCTTTTTGGACTACTATATGGCAAAAAAATGCCGTACAGTTTCAGAATTAAGATATTGTAATCTGAAACCGTACGGCGAGGTGGTCAGCGGTCGAACCGTGAAAGATGAGTTGGAGCAGCCGCTTCCGAACGATGTGTATATTGCTTATTTGAAAGCGGTAGAGCAGTATAGCGCAACAGCGCCTGCCCTATCCATGCAACGCAAGGAATATCAGTCATTCATGAGGGAGTATCTATGCTGACACAATATCAGCTGACACTGAACGCAGACCGTGAGTGCGTCCCGAATCCGGAGTGGGCGTACCGTCTGTATGCCTCGCTTCTCAACGCGCTGCCGGATCGCTTTGCAAGAGAGCTTCACGGGAATGAAGTGACGCCGATCAGCCAGTTCTTGACCTGCGAAGAGAATCGCTGCGTATGGACGGTGAACCTCATCGGAGATGCCTGCGAGGAAATTGCAGCGCCGGTTCTTGAGGGAAAAAAGTCTTATGGCGTTGGAAATCACTATAAGGCAAATCAGGCAGAGATGTCAGTCGTAAGCGAAGAAAAAAGGAGTATTAAGAGTGTAGAGGAGCTGCTTGCGCTTGCGGCGAATGACTCTGCGCTGCATAAATTGACATTTCAAACGGCGACCGCATTCAAAAGTCAGGGAAGGTACGTCAATCTGCCGACAAATCGACTGATCCTCAACAACTTGGTCAAGAAATGGAATGGCTGCATTTCAAACTGCCCGATTGAGGTCGAGGATGACGGTGTGGAGGCATTGGCGGAAAAGCTGGACTGTACACGTTTTTCGCTGAGAAACCGCTCCTACAATCTGAAAGGTAATGTTCTTCACGGATTTACGGGCGAGATGACCTTTGAGAATCGTGCAAGCGGATTCCACCGGGAAATTTTGAACGCGCTGCTGCTGTTTTCCGCTTATGCCGGTGTCGGTATCAAGACAACGCTCGGAATGGGCGGCGTTATGTGCGAGAGTCTATAAAAAAATCGGTATGCATTTGCCAAAGCATTTGCATACCGATTTTTTCTTCCCTGAATTTTCCCCGAATCAAGACGATATGATATACAGAAGGGAGGAATCGCATGAAACAGATCCTTTGGATATCCCGCCATGAAATGACGGGGGACCAACGAAAAGACCTCGAACGGATCGCGGGCGAGCCGATCACAGTCACCGCATGGCAGGACACCGTGCAGAACGTGGCAGACCTCAAGCCCGCACTGTCCGATTGCGACATGGTGGCGGCGGTGCTGCCCATCGGAAAACTCGGAGAGCTGCTGAAGCTTGCGGGCGGCAAGCCGGTGCTGCAGGCGGTGTCGAAGCGGCTGGCAACGGGACGCACGGTGGTTCTGCCGGATGGCCGCACGGAGAAGGAGTTTGCCTTTGTCCACGCCGGTTGGGAGCAGATCCTCCGTGTCGAGGTTGAGACAAAACCGCTATAAGGACAGGGTACCCTCAAAAGGGTATTCCTGTCCTTTTGCCGTTAATAGAGTAAGACTGCCGATAAAAATCGACAGCCTTATTTTTTTACTACCCCCGTGAGGGGAAACAGGCGAAGCGCCGCCTGTGGCGGAAAAAGCGAGCGTGTTTCGAGGAAGCGGCACGATTGGCGCGACCAAAGGGAGCGGGAATCGTAGCGCCGCGACGGTGGGCAAAGCGGATTGCGTCCTCTTGCGGCAGACGAAAACTTCCCCAACATTAAGAGGTTACTACCCCCGTGAGGGGAAACAGGCGAAGCGCCGCCTGTGGCGGAAAAAGCGA
>JAEDKB010000273.1 GCA_016296045.1 Oscillospiraceae bacterium | reverse complement strand
GATCATTATGCTTGATATCGATGATTTTAAAAAGATCAACGATACCTTGGGCCACAAAACCGGCGACGAGGTTTTGAAAGGATTTGCCGGTGTTTTGAAAAAGGTATTTGTGGCGGATTATGTCGTCCGCTACGGCGGGGATGAATTTTTGGTCGTGACCCGGCTGGATCAAAAGCAAAGCCTGCACGATAAAATGGACAGCCTGTTCTGGGAGACGGACAGTACGGAATACGGCGGCGGAGCGCTCAAGGGCATACACATCAGCTGCGGCATTGCAACGGGCGCTGCAAACGCTGACCGAACGATCGAGGAGCTCATCGGGATGAGCGATGTAGCAATGTATTACGTCAAAAAGCACGGAAAGCACGGTTACTTGTTCCATGATGAAATGGTAGGAGTGTGATGAGGCATGAAAGTTGAGATCAGCGAAGAGCGTAAGCGCGAACTGGACAATCTGTTTCATGCTTTTGAAATTGTTTCAGAAGGCGCCTATGTCTTTCTGTGCGACATGAAGTATGATTATTCCCGGTGGTCGGAGACAGCCGTACAGTATTTTGGCCTTCCCGATCCATACATGTTCCATGCCGGGGATATCTGGGAGCAGCACATCCATCAGGATGACCGTAAAAGCTACCGCGAAAGCATTCAGGCCATTTTTGCCGGGACTGATAGCGGACATGATATGCAGTACCGTGCCCGGGACAGGCAGGGGCGGTATGTGGTGTGCACCTGCCGCGGCAGCGTGCTGCGGGATGAAGACGGCAGCCCAGTTTATTTTGTCGGCAGCATTCGGAACCACGGATTGGCAAACAGTGTGGACCCTCTCACCGGCTTTCAAAATCAGTATGGCCTATTTGAGTATTTGAACGTACTTTTTGAGACGCAGGTGAAGGCCAACATCATGATGGTCGGAATCGGGCATTTCTCCACGATCAATGAAATGTGGGGATACGATTTTGGCAATATCGTGATCCATAAGCTGGTGCAGCTCCTCAAGAGAGAATTCCGAAATGAGGGTGCGATCTACCGCGTTGATGGAGTGCGGTTCGTTTTGCTTACGCAAACCATTCCGATGACGGAGCTGCCCGCGCGGTTTGGAGCACTGAAAAAGAAAATTTCCGAAGACCTGGTCATTGATGGCTATAACCCTCATCTGCTGGTATATGGCAGCGCCATGGAAATCAAGACGTTTCATATCAAGCCGCAGGCAATGTTCTCCTGTCTTGAGTACGCCTACAATATCTCAAGAGAGCAGAGAAACGGCGATTTCCATATTTTCAAGGAAGAGACCGACGAGAATCGAACGAATCTGCTCATGCTGATCAATACCATTCGGAAGAGTATTGAGAATGATTGCGAGGGCTTTTTGCTGCATTATCAGCCTATCATCAAGGCCAAAACGAATACGCTGCAGGGAGCGGAGGCACTGATCCGATGGCAGGACCCTGCGTATGGTCTGGTGCCGCCCTCTAAATTTATCCCTGTCATTGAAAATGACCCGGTGTTTATCCGGCTGGGAGAATGGATCCTGCATCGCGCGATGGAAGATATCAAGCCGTTTCTGGAAAAATACCCGAGCTTTGAATTGAATGTCAATTTGTCGTACCAACAGCTGCGGCAGGAGTCCTTTGTGAATATGGTCAAACGACAGTTGGAAATCACCGGTTTCCCACCGCATAACCTCTATCTGGAGATTACGGAGCGGTGCCGTTTGATGGACATCAATCGCCTTTCCGGGGTCCTTCAGGAGCTGCGGAATATTGGAGTCCGCTTTGCAATCGACGATTTTGGTACGGGGTATTCCTCCATGGATATTTTGAACCGGCTGAAATTCGAAATCGTGAAGATCGATAAGGTATTTGTCGATCATGTCACCGAACATTCAAAAAATGCTGAAATCATCGCGGCCATAAACAATTTGGCTATGGCCTGCGGCGCGACAGTCTGCGTGGAAGGCGTTGAGACTGCCAAGCAGTGCGGCATCGTGGAACAGTGTGGCGTTG
>JAEDKB010000272.1 GCA_016296045.1 Oscillospiraceae bacterium | reverse complement strand
ATCATGGAGCAGTCGCCTAAGGCAAGAGAAGAGGTCAAAATCGGCCGTACGGTGACACTGACGGTCAGCAAGGGCGCGGAAGAGAAGAAAATGCCCGATCTGAAGAACGTAAAGGAAGCCGACGCAATCAAACAGCTTGAGGAGCTGAAGCTCGGCTTAAAGATTACAATTAAGGACGAAAGTAATTCCGAAATTGAACAGGGCAAGGTCATTCGAACGGAGCCGTCGGCAGACTCAAAGCTGAAAAAGGAACAGGAAGTAACGTTATATGTCAGCCTTGGCGAAAACAAAATGCCGGATCTTCGCAATGATACGAAGAACAATGCCGAAAGCAGACTGAAGGCGCTGGAGCTGTCCTTGAAGATTACGTTCCTGGAGGAAGAGAACGATGAGGTTGAAAAGGACAGGGTCATCCGCACGGAACCGGCAGCCGGCAGCCAACTGAACAAAGATGACAGAGTAACGATTTATATCAGCACCGGCAGCGGAAAGATTCCGATGCCTGATCTGATCGGAATGTCTGAAACGCAGGCAACAAAAAAACTGGAAGATCTGAAGCTGAGCTTCCGAATTCAGGAGGTTTATGATCCGGTCGTTCCGGAGGGCTATGTTGTCAGCCAGAGCGTCAAGCCGGGCGACATGGTCAGCAAAGACAGCGCCTATATCACAATCGACATTTCCAAGGGCGTTGATCCCGCTACGACAACGCCTCCGACAGAAGCGCCCACAACACCGCCCGCAACGGATCCCCCCACGGATCCTCCGACAGAAAATCCGTAGGACGGGCGTGCATGAGTAGGATTGAAAACGGTCAAATCATCAAAGCGCTGAGCGGCTTCTATTATGTACGCTCTGCGGAAGGTGCGCTCACGGAATGCCGTGCTCGCGGAATTTTTCGGAAAGAGCACATTTCTCCGCTGGTTGGTGACTTCGTCGAATTCTCCGTTGAACGCGGCAAGGGGATGATTGAGTCCATCCTGCCCCGAAAAAACTCGTTTGTGCGCCCTGCCGTCAGCAATCTGGATGCGTTGGTGATTCTTGCGTCGGGAGCCAATCCTGTGACGGATCCCTTCCTGATCGACCGCGTCAGCGCCATTGCGGGCAATCAGAATGTTCCGGTTTTGGTGTGTGTGAATAAAATTGACTTGAATGACGGAGAAAAACTGATCGGTATCTACCGTCATGCGGGCTTTGATGTATTTCCGACCAGCGCCGAGACCGGAGCGGGAGTCGATGCTCTGATGCAGGCCATTGAAGGCAAAACCGTTGCGTTTACAGGCAATTCCGGCGTTGGGAAAAGCAGCATTCTCAATACGATGGATGCAGACTTTTCCGTGGCGACCGGCGAGGTATCCGACAAACTCGGCAGAGGACGGCATACCACCCGCCATGTGGAGCTATACCGTCTGCCGAACGGAGCAAGCGTGATCGACACACCGGGCTTTTCCTCTTTTGATACGGATCAGATGGAGCTGATTTTGAAAGAGAATCTGCAATATGCTTTTCCGGATTTTGCACCCTTTCTGGGCAAATGCCGCTACAACGACTGCGCGCATCTGCATGAGCCGGACTGTGCTGTTTTGCAAGCGCTGAAAGACGGACAAATTGAGCCGTCGCGCCACGCAAGCTATGCACGGCTTTATGAGAGCGCAAAAGAAATAAAGCTCTGGGAGCACAAATTGCCGTAACGGCTCATGCAAAATCCATGCTGCGCCGCCCGATACGGAACTCAAGCGTCTTTGGTGAGATAAAATAGCATGTATACCGCCTCCTGCGCATAGGGTAGCAGGGGGCGGTTTTATGTGTAAAAAAAATGAATTGGTTGGCTCGGCGTTGATGGCTTGCGGAGCGGGACTGCTGCTGTCACTGCTGTTTTCATCGGAATTTGCTATGGCACTCATCGGAGTCGGGCTGTTGGTGGCAGGTCTTTTGTGCACCAGAAGGCATTGATTGAAAGGATATTTTTCTCTGTGGAGGAATCTTCGGAATAAAGTTGTCCGACTGCGCGTATATATTGCGTAGAAC
>JAEDKB010000271.1 GCA_016296045.1 Oscillospiraceae bacterium | reverse complement strand
TAGCGGAGGGTGGATTTGAACCTGAAACGTGGTTCGACTCTGATCACCTTCACCACGAAAGAAATGGGGCGGCGGACGGTGGACTGCGCCGGGCTCATCAAGAGCTACTGCTGGTATGACGCCCAGACGCAGACCATCACCTATGCCGCCAATGGGATTCATTCCCCAACAGCCAGTCCACAGACACTTCCAAAGGGGTAAAGATCCCTTACACGTTCAATATACAGATTTTTTTGAAAAGATGAGCTCACCGTATCGGAAGCCCGATACGGTGAGCCTGAACAGGAATATTATATATCTCAATATCTCAAAACTTGATTTCTCTTCCCTCTTTGCGCCACTGTCTGTACTCCGCAACAGCGGTGAACAGCGCGTCGGAGGAGGAATTGACAGCCGTTTCCACGGAGTCCTGAATCACGCCGATGATGAACCCGACGCCGACGACCTGCATTGCGATATCGTTTGATATACCGAACAGCGAACATGCCATGGGAATCAGCAGCAGCGATCCGCCCGCGACACCGGATGCGCCGCATGCGCCCAGGGCGGCGAGAACGGACAGTATAATGGCCACCGGAATCTGAACGGTCATATCCAGCGTATGTACCGCGGCAAGGGTCATAACGGTGATGGTGACGGCAGCGCCGGCCATATTGACGGTTGCGCCAAGGGGGATAGAGACGGAGTAAAACTCCCTGTCGAGGCCGAGACTTTCACACAGACTCATGTTCACGGGGATGTTGGCAGCGGAGGAGCGGGTAAAGAACGCGGTGACGCCGCTCTCTTTCAGGCACCGAAAAACCAGCGGGAAGGGGTTGCGGCGGATAACGATGAACGCCATTACGGGGTTCACGACCAGCGCCGCGAACAGCATACATCCGACGAGGATGAGCAGAAGCCTGCCGTACTCTGTGAAGATGGCGAGTCCGCTGGTGGAGACGGCCGAGAAAACAAGACCCATGATGCCGAAAGGAGCAAGGCTGATCACAAAGCTAACGGCCTTGGTAGCGGCGTCGGATACATCCGAAAGGAGCTTTTTGCTGCTCTCGGAGGCACCCTTGAGCATCGTGCCGAGGACGATTGCCCAAAACAGCACGCCCAGGTAGTTTGCCGACACGATTGCGCCGATGGGGTTTGCGACCATGTTGGAGAGAAGCCCGGTGAAAATCGCGACAAAGCTGTCGGGTGCGGAGCCGGAAACGGCATCAGTGAGCGTGATGGTGACGGGGAACAGATAGCTTGCGAGCACCGCGACCACCGCCGCCAGGAAGGTGGACACAAGGTAGAGGATAACGACCGTGCCGAACTGCTTGCCGATTTTACCCTTGGACTGGGCAAGTGCGCTGATGACGAGGACAAAAACAAGCAGCGGGGCAATGCCCTTGAGGGCACCGACGAAGAGATTGCCGAAAATGCCGATGGCAGATGCCTTAGGGACGACCAGTGCAAGCACCGTACCGATCACCATGCCAATTACTATTTTTAGCACAAGGCTTACGCTGTTGTACGCTTTTATAATTTTCATTTCATACCCTTTTTCTTCCAGTTTTTTGAGGCGGAGACGCCTATGTAGCTTAGCAGATTATAAGAAAAAAATCAACAAAGAAATGCAAAAAAGTGAAAAAGTATATCGCTTTTCGCGCAAAAAAACTTTAAGTCGTGAAATTACTGAATATACTTTTCCGCCTGATGCAGACATTCAAAACGCACCGAATTTATGTATATGATGCGCTGTCGCTGGTCATGTGCGAGAAGCATAAAAAGTGCCGTACTTCTGGTGCCGCATCTGTACGGACGCCGTGTGCACGCTTATCACTTTTTGTTCGGCGGCATTGGCGAGAAGATCCTGAATCAGCGTCTGCGCCTTCATACAGATAAAATAGCATCCGCCGAAGAAGGCCAGAGAGACAAGCACCGTGATAAAGCTCTTATTTTTGAGCTTCAGGCTGATTTTGGCTACGACCCATCCCAAAATGCAGGACAGGGTCAGAATGAAAACCGAAATCAGAAGCATCAGCAGCAGACAGCCAAAAATC
>JAEDKB010000040.1 GCA_016296045.1 Oscillospiraceae bacterium | reverse complement strand
GTCCAAGGTGTTTGTTCATGTTTCTCGTTGTTTAATTTACAAGGTACACCGCTGCTTTCGCAGCCTATCTAAAAAGCGGTCTGATCGGTTTCATCGAGGATTCTCTCCACCGCGACGCGACTTTTCTATTTTAGCACTCGATGCATCATTTGTCAAGTGGTTTTTTCATCTTTTTTTCAGATAATTAGCACTTTTTACAAACTGTCCTCAACGCGCTTGGCTATTATAAACAAATTTCGATAAATTGTCAACACTTTTTTTAAAAAATTTTAATATTTTTTTGTTGCCCCAAGCAGTAGTGCCAAGAACGGCAAAAGCCCCCAAAATATAGCAGTTCCAAGCCCCATACACCATATCGGAATCAGCCTTGTGAGCCACAGGCTGCTGCCACCTAAGACGATATTTGCCAAAGCGCTCAGCTTCTCACTTTTCGGAAGCAGCTCAGACATAATTTCCGTGTTGACACGGCAGAGCAGTCCGAGTAGGCAAAACGCACCTGCCGTCAGCGCCGCCGATACCAGCGGTTCCAATCGCTCCATTGCGCCCAGCACCGTTACGCTCTTTGCCGCGGTATAAAACGGAAAAATCTCTCCTTCCGCGACCTGCGGCGACAGGCTTCCCGCGCACATCAGCGCCGCCAGAACTGCCAACAGCACGCCGCCTGCCAGCCAGAGGGTCGGTTTTCCGGTTTCGCCGCGGCACAGATAGAGCACCGAAATCGGCGCCAGCGCCGCCGGAAGCAGCGCCCACTGCGGCTGCAGCACCGGTCGGAGCCAATCGGTTTGAATGGTCGGCAGCGAAAAGCCCAGAAGCAGCAGATAAAGCGCGATCAGAAAGAAAAACACGATTGCCGCTGCCCGCAGGAGCACCTTCGACCCCTTCTGCGCCGCGTAGGCCGCAAGCAAAAGCACAAGCAGGCCGACGAGCGGCATGGTGTCTCCGGTAGGGTACGCTATGCACAGCAGCCGCGAAACCTCGCCGAGCTGCAGCAGATTCCAGAGCACAACTGCCGTCAGCAGAATCTTTCCGGCCGTTGTTTTTGCCGCCGTTGCTGCCAGCGGAAGTGGATTTTTTCGCCGCAGCCGGATCAGAACCGCCAGCAAGACCGCCGTAAACGTCGATGCAATCAGCGCCCACAGCCAGCCCAGACGAGGCAGCAGCAGAATCGCCGGAACGGTAAATACGCAAAAGCCGAGGGCGTACAGCCGTCGGGCGTCGTTGGATTGTGTCATAGGGTTCGCTCCTGTGGTTTGAATTCGATGCCGCACCGTTATCAGACCCGATTTTTGAGAAATTGCGGCAGACCGTTTTTGCAATCGGGAAGGTCATGAAGCTTTTCCGATACATATTTATATATAGTATTGCTGTGCCCGAAGGTCGGCAACGGTCAGATCGCTCTCGTGGGCGCTCAGGTATTCATGCAGACCCTCCGGCCGGCGCAGCTTTCGGGCAAAGTAGACCTGTGCCGACGGACGAAGCTCTCCGCTTTCCAACGCCTCGTCTACGAGGCTGCGGCTGCAAAAGACAATCTGCTCCGCCGTGTCAAAGAACACCTCGCCGGAAGCGTTCTCGCGCAGATCGGCTACCGCCTCGCTCCAGCTTGCTCCAACGCCTTGTCCGACCTCGCTGACAAGCGTTACGCCGTCTGCTGTCCGCGCCGCCTGTATGGTCTTGATGGGCAGAAGCGAAGCCGTATCATATTCGGAAAACGGCAGTCCGAACACGCACGTCAGCACAACCGCTGCCAAAGCATATCCCCATTTCATGCGATCACCTCTGATTCTGAACGTCCAACGGATACAGATTGCTGTCGCGGAATTTTCGATCCTTCAGCCGTCTGCGCAGAATCGCCCGCTGTCCGGATACCGCAGAAAACGGCGCAAGATATTCCACGCCCATGGATTCCAGTCCCGCCAGATGCACCAAAAGCCCCAGCGCACCCAGCGTCAAACCGAACAGTCCCATCAGACTTGCCAGCACCGCAAGCACAAACCGCCACAGCCGCAGCGCTGCGGCAAAGCTTCTGCCCGGCATGGCAAAGCCCGCAATGCCCGCTGCCGCTACGACAATCAGCGCCGCAGGAGAAATGATTTTTGCATCGACCGCCGCCGTACCGACAACCAGTCCTCCGATGATGGATAGGCTCTGTCCGATGGACTGGGGCAGAGAAACGCTCGCCTCCTGCAGCAGCTCAAAGGCGACCAGAAGTCCCAAAACCTCAAAAATCGTGGGAAACGGCACCGCCTGCTTGCTTTCGATCACCGACTCCAAAAGCTGCGTCGGCAGCATTTCCGGATGAAATGCCGCCATCGCCACATACAGCGCCGGCAAAAACAGACTGACCAGCATTGCCGCGTACCGTAAGATCCGAATCGCGGAGGCGGAAAGATAATCCGTTCCGCGATCCTCCGCCGAGGTCATCAGATAGCCCAAATCCACCGGCAGCAGATAGCCGAGCGGCAGTCCGTCCACCAGAAGTCCGATCCGTCCGTCCAGCAGCGCCTGCGCAAAGCGATCCGTCCGTTCGGTATATTGCAGCAGCGGAAATGCCGTCGGACGCGAGCCGGTCATATATTCCTCCACCGCCGACGGCGTAACAAACCCGTCAATATCGATCTCCGAAAGGCGGCGTTTGACGTTCTCCACCATCTCCGGATTGGTCAGGCCGTCCAGATAGGCAACCGAGACGTTTGTCAGGCTGCGCCGGCCGACCTGCGTTTCATACAGCCGCAGCGCCGGAGAACGCAGATGCCGGCGCAGCAGACTCGTATTGGTGCGAATGGTTTCGGTAAAGGCATCCTTCGGTCCCTTGACCGTGTTTTCCACCTCCGGCGCGGAGGGAGAACGCTTTTCTCCGGTCTTTGTTTCAAAGGCGATCGCCTGATCGCCGAAAAGCACAACGCTGTAGCCGTTTACCAGCTTCATCGCAACGGTGTTCAGATCGGGGCAGCTTTCCGCAACCGAATTATACACCGTGCTGCTCAGCGCCCGATGATAAAGCGCCTGTATCGTCAGCGCCGAGGTGTCCTGCAGCAGCGGCTTGACCACAAACTCGGAAATGTCGCCGCCTGAGGTCAGACCGTCAATGGCATATAAATATAATGTATGACTTCCCACCAAAAGCTCACGCCGATTGAAATCTCCGGCGCCTGCAAAGATTGCGGAAATTGTTTCGTCCGAGATCTCGCCCACATAGGTGCCGTCCGCCTGACGCAGTGCTTCGTTCTCCATTCCATCACCCCATCATAGTATGACAGAAAAGGAAAAATTTTATACATCTTAATCCGCGAAGCGTATGCCTCGGCGGGAACTTTCAAAGCCGAATGCCGAAACGCTTTCCGCTGACCGTGCTTCCGGACAGCGCGAAAGAAGTGCGTCCTTTCCGATTTTTTCTTCCTTCGCCTCCTTGACGCGGACATATGTCCGTGGTAGAATAGGAAAAATGCATTTTGGAGGCGAAAAACTTGCAGGAACGGCTTGACCTGCGCTGTCAGAGCGCACATTCTCTTTCCGATATGACGGCTGCACTGGAACGTGCTGCAATTTTGCACAGTATTGATTTGCAAATCGACCACGATCGTATGCTTTCGCGCTACGGCGTTTTGTGGATGCTCATGCGTATGCGCCTGACGGTGAAGCGCTTTCCGGAGGGGGAATTTACCGTACAGACCTTCCTGCGAAAGCCGTCCTCCGTGGCAAGCAACCGCGATTTTCTCCTCAGCGACGAGAAGGGCGAATTCGGCAGCGCCGTACAGACCTGGGTGCTTGTCCACGCGGCAGAGCGCAGACTCGCCCCGATGAACACCGTGCCGGAGCTTCAGAACGGCCCGTTTCCTCAGCCGGAACGCACGAGTCAGCTTCGCAGACTGATCCTGCCGCAGACCGCTCCCGCCGCCTTGTGGACGGTCACGCCCGACCAGATCGACAGCAACGGTCACCTGAACAATGTGCACTATATCCGCCATGCCGAGGCGCTTGCTCCCGCCGGCTGCACCGGATTGGAGATTATGTTTGACCGCGAATGCTTTGTCGGAGAAACGCTGCGTCTGGAAAGTGCCGATTGCGACAGCTTTTTTGTGCGCGGCGTGAAGGAAAACGGCGAGGAGAGCTTCCGTGCGCGGTTTTGGAAGGAGGTTTCCCAATGAAACGATGGCTCTGTCTGATATTGATTCTGGGTCTTCTTACGGCGGTCGGCTGCTCCGAGGCTGCTCCGAGCGAATCGCTTGAAGAGTCCTCCGCTCCGCCCGAAACCGTGTTTTCCGTGCCGCAGGATCTGCCCGGCGTCTGGGTCAGCGCCAGTGAAGGTCAGCTCATGCTCACCGAAACGATCACCTTTTATGAAAACGGCGATCTGACCGTCAGCGGCACCTATCAGGGCAGCGATTCCGGCACGATCTACGGCACCTACTATGTGGACAACGATCAGATCATCTGCGATATCACAGCAGGAACAACCCCTTTTAAGGTTACTTACACCTTCTGTATTGACGGACGCGAACTGATTTTATCGGATGCGGAGGGCGAGGCACACTATCTCAGAACATCCTGAAACCATATTATTTTTCGGAGGTTTTCCCATGAAAGCATATTCTGAACTGACGCTGCAGGAGCGGCGCGATGAGCTTGCAAAGCTGCAAAAAATATATCAGGACTTTCACAGCCGCGGTCTGAATCTGAATATGGCACGCGGCAAGCCCGGAAAAGATCAGCTCGATCTGGTCAGCGATCTGCTGACCGTGGTCTCCTCGGCGGACGACTGCGTGGACGACGGCATCGACGTGCGTAACTACGGCAATCTGACCGGAATTCCGTCGGCAAAACGCCTGTTTGCGGAAATTCTGGGCACAAAGCCCGAAGAAATCCTTGTCGGCGGCAACGCCAGCCTGAACCTGATGTATGATCTGATTTCCAAGGCCTATACCCACGGTCTGCTTCATTCCGAACGTCCGTGGAGCAAGGAACCGACCGTAAAATTTCTCTGCCCCGTTCCGGGCTATGACCGCCACTTTAAGATTTCGCAGTCCTTCGGCATGGAGATGATCCCCGTTGCCATGGACGAAAACGGTCCGGATATGGACAAGGTCGAGGCGCTTGTCCGTGACCCCGCCGTCAAGGGTATGTGGTGCGTTCCGAAATACTCCAACCCCGGCGGCATCATCTACTCCGATGAGGTCATCGACCGCATTGCCCGCCTGAAGCCCGCCGCGCCCGACTTCGCCCTGATGTGGGACAACGCCTACTGCATCCACGACGTGTTCTGCGATTTTATTCCGTTCCGCGATATCCTGACCCTCTGCCGTGAAGCCGGCTCGCCCGACATGGTATACGAGTTCGCCTCCACCTCCAAGGTCACCTTCCCGGGTGCCGGTGTCGGCGTTATGGCTGCCAGCATCGACAACCAGAAATATATGGAATCTCTGCTGACGGTCGAGATCATCAGCTACGATAAGCTGAACCAGCTCCGCCATGTCCGTTTCCTGAAGGATAAGGACACGACACTTGCGCTGATGAAGCGCCACGCGCAGATCCTCGCACCGAAATTCTCCGCCGTTCTTGACGCGCTGGAAGCCGAGATCGCACCGCTCGGCATTGCAAGCTGGACAAAACCGAAGGGCGGCTATTTCGTCTCCCTCGACGCGATGCCCGGAACGGCAAAGCGCGTTGTTTCGCTGATGAAGCAGGCAGGCGTCACCCTGACCGGTGCCGGTGCGACCTATCCGTTGGGCATCGATCCGCTCGACAGCAATATCCGCATCGCGCCAACCCTTCCTCCGGTTTCGGAGCTGAAGCTCGCCATGGAGATTCTGTGCGTCTGCCTGAAAATTGCCGCGCTGGAAAAATTGGGCGTTTGAACGATTCTGACTTTTTTTGATTGATTATGACAGCCGTCTAAGATTTTTTCTTAAACGGCTGTCTTTATACTAATACCTGATAGAAATCTTGAATTTTTTCTGGGACATGTCCGTCTATGTCATTCTGAGGAACGAAGTGACGAAGAATCTTTTTCATATCGAAAATGCGAGGATCCTTCGCTTTCGCTCAGGATGACACAGATTCGCTCAGGATGACATAGAAAGGAATTCTGTTCTTGGTTGGTTTTACATCTTATGGCACATCTTTCAAAAGCTCCGTCAGGCGGTCTGCAAAATATTGTGCGCTGTAGATCGCCTCGGGCAGCGTATTTCCCGCCGCGCCGACCTCCAAAAGCACGGAATACGGCGTCAGATGCTCGTTATACCGCTGCGTCCGCAGAGAAAGCTCCCGAAACAGCCCCGGCGCACAGGTCTGGCAATACGCCTGAAGCTGCAGCGCAAAGCCCAGATTGCACCGCCAGTTCGGATGCTCCATCCCGGCAATATCTGTGCCCATAACAAATAATAGCTGCGCCGCCTGCTGCCCGTCCACCTCCACGGAAAGCGCCAGCTCTCCGCCGTCGTCCGTTTCAATGGAGTCCCGATGCAGATCGATCACCATCCGGATGCTCGGATATGCCTCCAGATATCCGGAAATCACACCTGCCATCCGTTCGTAGGCGTCATTGTAGCCCGGCACATCGTTCAGCGTGGTATCGTGGATCGTTCGGATGCCGTTTTCGTTCAAACGATCCGCCATCGCCTGCCCGACCCGCACGACATTGTGCTCCGTATCCAGCGTTCGATACGCACCGTCTGCCTCGTACTGCTCTCCCTCGGAGGGCGTATATGCCTCCGTCGCATGGGTATGAACAATCAGAACCAGCGGCCCGTCCGCCTCCGGATCCATCTCGACCGGCTGCGACATCAGCGCCTCCAGATCCAGCTCCGCTCCCGTCGGATTCCGAACGGAAACCAGAGAAACATCCGGCTCGTCGGTTGTATTTGACTGCGTCGGAGGCGTATAATACATGGTAGGAAACGGCTCCGTTTCCTCTGCCTGTCCGATCTGCTGCGCCGAATCAGACAGCGAGCGGTCATTCTGAGGCGATACCGTCTTGGTTTTCTCCGCCGAAAACAGCGACGCTTGAACCGATTGCCAGTCCATTCCGTCCGCCAGACGGAACACCACCGCCGTGAGCAAAACGGCAAAACAGACCCATCGGAGCGTCAAAAGAAACTGATCCTTCCTTTGCATGGTATCATCTCCTTTTTCAAGCTTATGCGGCAAAGCGGTTCAATAGAACCAAAATCATCTGTCCGATTTCGCGTCCTTTGTGGCTATTTATATAATAATTCCCTTTCTTGTATAAATTCGGTGGACGAATCGAAATAATTCTGATATAATAAGTAACGGAGGAAGTTGCGATTCCAGATTTTTCCGAAAGGTCGTGCCTGTATGCTTGGACTGTCCGCTGTTATTTTCGTGCCGGATGACACCGCAAAAACCGGTTTGCCTCAGCCGCTGCTGTTACAAAACGTACTCGGTGCGCCGCTTCTGGCATGGCTGACGGATTCGCTCTATCACGACGGCATCGGTCGTTTTTTCCTTGTCTGCCACGACAAATATGTCGAGCAGGCCTGCCGCTGTCTGCCCGCTCACGCGGAGGTCATGACCACCATGGACAGCAATCCGGCAGACCTTCTGCACGTTTTTCTCTCCACCACCGATACCGACGAAACCGACATTACCGTGGTTGCAGGTCCGGTGATCTATGCGCCGATGCTCGCCAGACGTTCCGGAACGCCGGTTGCGGCAAACGTCTTCCGCGCCGACCGCGAGCTTTTGATGGATTCGCTGGATGAAAATTTCGTATTTTCTCGTTTCCTGAAAGATAATTGCGCTGTTTTGAGCGATTATGATGGATATTTTATGGTAGATTCCCCCGCAGCGGCACTGGACATGGCAATCATGCTCCGCAGAGACCGCGCCTTGCGCCTGATGAAGCTGGGCGTGGAGATTTTTGATCCGGACAACTGCTATATCTCTCCCGGCGTTCGCTTTGAATCGGGTGTAAAGCTGCTGCCCGGCTGTGTTCTGCGCGGCAAAACGATTGTCCGCGCCGATTCCGTAATCGGCCCGTGGAGCGTGATCGAGGATTCGGAGATCGGCGAAAATGTCAAGGTCCACAATTCCATGGTTTCCGGTTCAAAAATTGCCGCAGATTCCCTCATCGGCCCTTACGCGCATATCCGCGACGGCTGTGAGATCGGACGCGGCGTGCGCATCGGCAATTTTGTCGAGGTCAAAAACGCCAAAATTCAAGAAAAGACCATGGCTTCCCATTTATCCTATATCGGCGACGCGGAAATCGGCAGCGGCTGCAATCTCGGCAGCGGCACCGCCACCGTCAACTTTGACCGCGTCAGCAAGCACAAAACCACCATTAAAGACAACGCTTTTGTCGGCTGTCATACCGCGCTGGTCGCTCCCGTAACGGTTGGCGCGGGTGCCTACATCGCCGCCGGAAGCGTCATTACCGAGGACGTTCCCGAAAACGCACTCGGCATTGCCCGTTCGCGCCAGTCCAACAAAAAAGACTGGGCGGCAAAACACAAAAAGCAGGACTGACCGTTCCAAAACCTTTTCTCCTTTGAACCGCTTCAGGCGGGGTTTTGAGCTGCGGCAGCCGTCCGCTTCTTTCCTGCGCCTCCGTCTTTTACCGGCAGCTCGGCGCAGAACAGAAATTTCATCATTACAGAGCGTAAAAGCTCGGAAATACAGAGAGGTACTCTAAATGATCGCTCACGGAAAAGAAATCAAGGTCTTTACCGCCAATTCCAACGTCCCCTTTGCCCGCGGCATCTGCACGGAGCTTGGTCTGGAGCTTGGCGACAGCACCGTGACCACCTTTGCCGACGGCGAGGTTTCCGTCTCCATCAACGAAACCGTTCGCGGCTGCGATGTCTTTGTGATTCAGTCTACCTGCAAGCCCATCAACAACAACCTGATGGAGCTTCTCATCATGATCGACGCCTTCCGCCGCGCCTCCGCCGGCCGAATCACCGCGGTCATTCCCTACTTCGGCTATGCCCGTCAGGATCGCAAGGTCAAGGGTCGTGACCCCATTTCCGCAAAGCTCGTGGCAAACCTCATCACCTCCGCAGGCGCTGACCGCGTTCTGACCATGGATCTCCACGCCGCACAGATTCAGGGCTTTTTCGATATCCCCGTGGATCATCTGGTCGGCAATCCGCTTTTCTCCCGCTACTACCTCTCGAAATTCGACGAGACGCTCTACGATCAGGACGAATTTATCATCGTATCGCCCGATGTCGGCTCCGTCGCACGTTCCCGTGCCTTCGCCGCCAAGGTCCATATGGGTCTGGCCATCGTCGATAAGCGCCGTCAGCGCGCCAATATGTGCGAGGTCATGAACGTCATCGGAGATGTCAAGGGCAAAACCTGTATTTTGTTTGACGATATCGTAGATACCGCAGGCTCCTTGTGCAACGCCGCTCAGGCAATCAAGGATATCGGCGGCGCGAAGGCCGTCTATGCCTGCGCCAGCCACGGCGTTCTGTCCGGCAACGCCTGCCAGCGCATCGAGGAAAGCTGCATCGAGGAGCTGGTCGTTCTGAATACCATTCCGATGCCCGAAGATTACGTCGGTCACAAAATCCGCCAGCTCGATGCCTCGCCCATGTTCGCAAAGGCCATTACGCGCATCTACAACGAGACATCCATCTCCAGTCTGTTCTGATGCTGCTGCGTAAGCCCGCCTGCGATTGGCTGATCGTCGGTCTCGGCAATCCCGGCGACAATTATGCCAGAACACGCCACAATGTCGGCTTCCGGACGGTCGATCTGCTGGCAAAGCGCCTCGGCGTGAAGATTGACCGCGCAAAATTCCGCGGTCTGTACGCACAGGCGAATTTTCAGGGAAAAAAGCTGATTCTGCTCAAGCCGCAGACCTTTATGAACAACTCCGGCCTGTCCGTGATGGAGGCCGCGCACTATTTCAAGCTGCCGCCGGAGCGCGTGGTTGTGCTGTTTGATGATATTTCGCTTGATGTCGGACGGCTGCGTGTGCGCGCCGAAGGCTCTGCCGGCGGACACAACGGCATCAAATCCATCATCGGCGGCCTGATCAGTCAGAGCTTTCCCCGCGTCAAAATCGGCGTGGGTGCAAAGCCGCATCCCGACTACGATCTGGCAGACTGGGTGCTTTCCAACTTCACGAAGGAGGAAGAAAAGCTTCTTGCACCGACCTTTGAGGCTGCCGCAGAGGCCGCGCTGCTGCTGATTGAGCAGGGCGT
>JAEDKB010000270.1 GCA_016296045.1 Oscillospiraceae bacterium | reverse complement strand
GGTTCTAGTGTGCATTACGCACGTGCGGGTTCAAGTCCCGCCTCGCGCACCACAACCGGACACCGGTTTTGATACAATGCGTATCGAAGCGGGTGTCCGGTTTCTTTTTGCAAAGGTCCCTGTATGCAGGCGTTTTCCGATACATTTTAACGATCATATGCTCTGCTGCGATTCCAACGCGGCCGCTATAGAACCTGTTGATATTTATACGAATAAGCATTTGAATGAATGGTCTGGTGGTGTGCATATTTTAATGATTCTTCTGTAAGAAAAAGCGGAACAGGTTACCAAACAAGCGGTGCTTAGTTTGGCTCTGCAGAAATAAAAATACCTGCTGTTTTGGATCAGTTGAAGAAACCAAGCCCTCGTCAATAAAGCCAAAACCTATTCTTTGATTTCCCCAGCCAGTTTAAAAGCGAATTTTGCAACAATAACTGCAATAATCTCATTGATAATGGCCGCCGCAACAATGGTTCCGGATACAATCGCTGCCAGAGAAGAGTCGACGGAAGTTAATGTTGTGACAGCGATCCCGGTAAATACCAAAGACACGCCCGAGTGGGGCAATAGTGTGAAGCCAAGGTATTTTGTGACCGCGGGTTCGGCTTTTGTAAGCTTTCCTCCCAAAAATGCGCCGCCAATCTTTCCCGCCGCTCTCGAAAGAATATAGATTGCTGTAAACAGTCCCGCTCCCGCGATCAGGCGGTAATCCAGCGGCATACCCAGATTCACAATGACGATGACAAGCGAAAGGTTCAGCAGAGGGCTGTACAATTTCAGCGTTTCTGTCAGTTCTTTTTCCGGCACGATATTGGCAACCGCTGCGCTGAACGCCAAACCGATCAGCAGATAATTCAATCTGAAAGCATAAAACAGATATTTATCGATCAGCAACCCGCACACGACCGATACGCAGAGGAATACCACCAGAAGCGCAAGCCGCATGGTGTTATTTTTTGACCGTTTCAGCAAAAAAGCCGCGCAGACACCTGTGAAGATTCCGATAGCGAACGGAAACAAGACCATACCCGCAATCGCCAGAGGAGAAGCGGCAGCAGCTCCGCTTGTCCCGCTTACGATGGAAATGACCGTAAAGAAAACGATCACGCCGATAATATCATCGATTGCGGCAAGCGGGATCAATGTTTTTGTAACAGGGCCGCTTGTGTGATATTCATTTACGATGGAAAGCGCAGGCGCCGGAGCAGTAGCAAGTGCTATTCCGCCAAATACAAATGCCGGATAAACCGGAATATCTGCAATCAGAAACACAACCAGAAAAGCAGCGGAGACAACCAAAAATGTTCCGATAGACTGTACAAAGGTAATGCCGATGATTTGTTTGCCGGAGCTTGCGATTTTCTTAAATATGATCTCCCGACCGATCATGACACCGGCAAAACACTCAAAGAGCTTAATAGCCGCCTTATACCACAAGGCATTTGTGATGTCCAGTGTAACAACTCCCGCGAGATACGGTCCGAAAACAATTCCCGCGATCAGCCAGCCAAGAATAGACGGAAGCTTCACCTTCGACACCATTTTCCCGCAGGCAGCAGCGACGCATACAATTGCGATAATACGAAGCAAACCAATTACCATAGCAAATCCATCAGTCTGTCTATAATGTAATCCGGAGATGATCCTAAAAGGCAGAGTTTTTCAAACGTGCCGTCAACGATAATCCGCAGTGCTTTTTTCTCTTCGTCCGTTTTTGCAGCGCAAAAAGACGCGGCAATGACTTCCCATAAAATGTCAGATTCTTTTGTTGTATAGGCATAGATCATTTGATTCAGCTTATATTTATTGAATATCTTGCTGCAGGTCATTACTTTCGAATCAAAATAGAGTTTAAGCAATTCTCTATGGGAATCTTCACTGTTCTTGTCAATCAGCCTTTCAGCCTGTGCTGTAGCATCAGAATAATATTTCTTATACAAAGCCACAGCCAGCGTTTGCTTATCGGGAAAATACTTGTAGACCGTTTTCTTGGAAATTTTCATTTTATCAGACAATGTATCCACCGAAAACTTCAGCCCCTCCTGCCGGAGACTTTCGATAGATGCCT
>JAEDKB010000039.1 GCA_016296045.1 Oscillospiraceae bacterium | reverse complement strand
TCAGTACACATTATGTATGCGAAAAGGAGTATAGCACAATTTCCGCAAAAAGTAAAGGGACGGCGTTTGCCGTCCCTTTTTTGAATTTCCTTACATGCCCAGCCAGCGCAGCAGGCGCATCACCAGCGCGACACCCTCTGCTCTGTTGAGCCGGCTCTGCGGACGGATCGTGCCGTCCTCATAGCCGCTGAGCAGTCCGATGGTCGCCGCTTTCTGCATCGGCTCGACCGCGTATTGGCTGATCTCCTCCGCATCCGAATAGGGAAGCTCACTCAGCTCCGGCGTCTTTTCCAATTTGTCCACCAGCCGCATCAGCATCGTGATATACTGCTCACGCGTCACATAATCATTCGGCGCAAATTCGTTTTCCGAAACACCGAGAACGATGCTCTGCTGATTTGCCCAGCGCACCGCGCCGGAAAACCACTCATTTTCGGGTGCGTCAATAAAGATCGTCGCTCCGGAGCTCATTTCCGTCTTGACCGCACGTCCGAGAATCGTGACCGCCATCGCGCGCGTGATCGGCTCGCCCGCGCCGAACACAAACGGTCGGATGCCGTTGATGATCCAGCGCTCGCCTGCCTCGTTGGCATCCTTATAGTACCATTCACCGTGCGGAACATCGATAAAATATTCTCCCTCAAACACGGCAATCAGCGTTGTGTGCTTTGTGACCGTAAAGGTATAGCTCAGCGATTCGGACAAAAGCTGCCCCGCTTGGTCAAACCATCCGGCAAATTCCAATTCGCCGGTCGGCTCAACGTTTACCGTGACCTTTGAACCGCTCTGATAGATTCCGCTGCCGAAAGCCGTTCCGGATGCGGTAGATTCCACCGTTACCTTACAGCCGAACGCTCTCTCCGCCGCGACCGGCAGAAACTGCGCATCACGCGCCGCGTTGATCTCGACCTCCGGCTCGGAGTATCGCCATGCACTCTCCAGCGGAATGATAAAGTAATCGTAATAGATCGTGCCGTAGCCGTTGGAGGCAAGGCGGTATTCGCGCTGCGGATCGATCACATAATACTTTCCGTCGATCAGCATTTCCGTCCAGCCGTGGTGGCAGGGGGTGCGGTTGCTGTCCTCCAGCAGGAAGGTGCCGGTATGTACAAATGCGTCAATTCCGATATAGCGGAGCAAAAGCGCCATGGCCGCCGCGTAATCATAGCAGACACCCTTGTGGAACGCCATTGCATGATAAGCGCGGTTGACAATCTCAAACGGTGCCGATTCCTGCAAGCCCTCCTCATAGGTCAGCTCATGGATCACATCAAAGCAATCGTAGGCGGGCGCATAGTCCTGCGAATAAGGATCCCAGCTATAGTTGATATTGCGGATCAGCCAGACATAGGCGTTTTTTACTTTTGTATAGGTATCCCTGTCATTATACGGCGCAAGGATGGATTCCATCAGCGCGTCAACCTCTGCATAGCCCGTTCGCTGCGGATGAAGCTCTACATGATTTAAGAGTTCTTTTGCATCTTTTACCGACAGAGAAATATCATCCAAAGCCGATGCCGTAATCGGCAGCATGCTCAGAACAATCACAAGCGCCAGAATAAGCGACAGGATTCTGGTACGAACTGACATGGATCCTCCTCCTTTTAAAAAATTCCTATATATTATAACAGCGGGGCTTACCATTTGCAAGCAGTTAAAATGGTTTTTTAGGCCGATTTTGCAGAATTCGGTCGGTCTATGCCCCTCTTTGGTCAGAAAAACCGCTGCCAAAGCTTGACGCTCCTCCGCGTTTCCGGCGCACAGAATGGACAAATGCACATTTTAAAACGAGGATTGTGCCATGTCGATTTTCCCGGCTTGATTTGGGATTGAAAAGGTTTTGAATATCTGTTATACTGAAGAAAATAAAATTGCGGAGTATCGCCGTTTCCGCATATGATGAGGAATTTTCATGGATACAATCAAAACATTTCAGGAGTTGGGCGTCAGCGAGGAAATTCTGCGCGCACTGGAGAAAAAGGGTGTCGGTCTGCCCACCAAGGTGCAGCAGGAGGCAATTCCGCCGCTGCTGCAGTGGAAGGATGTCATTGCCAAAGCGCCCACCGGCACGGGAAAGACCTTTGCCTTCGGCATTCCGATGATCGAACATATCGATCCCTCCGGCAACGATCTGCAGGCGCTGATTCTGGCTCCTACCCGAGAGCTTGCCCTCCAGATCGGCGATGAATTGGTCGGACTGCTCGCCTTTTATAAAGACATCCGCGTCACCGTGGTCTACGGCGGCACCTCTATGCAGGGGCAGATCAAAGCCCTTCAGAAGCATCCGCACATCGTCGTGGCAACCCCCGGCCGACTGATGGATCATTACAACCGAAAAAATCTGCGGCTGGATAAGATCAAAACCGTCATTCTCGACGAGGCGGATCGTATGCTGGATATGGGCTTCTTCGATGATGTCACAAAGATCCTGAACAAGATCAAAAACCGTGTCAACCTCGGTCTGTTCTCCGCGACGATCTCGCAGGAGGTCATGACGGTGAGCTGGATGTATCAGCGCGACGAGGTGGAGATCACGGTTGCTCCCACCGAGGAAAGCAAGCCCGATATCGACCAGTATTCCATCACCGTAGGCCGTCTGGAAAAGGAGGATGCCACGCTGCGGATCCTGCGCTCGGGCGCGTTGGAACGTGTGATTGTCTTCTGCAACACCAAGGCCATGTGTCAGCGGCTGAGCGACGATCTGAAAAGAGCCGGCTTGCAGGCGGAGTGTCTGCACGGCGATATCAAGCAGTCTGTCCGCGAACGGACCATGACCGCCTTCCGCAAGGGAAATCTCCCCATTCTGATCGCTACGGATGTCGCTTCACGCGGCATTGACGTAGATGACGTAGACGGCGTAATCAACTATGACGTTCCGGATGAGAACGAATATTATATCCACCGCATCGGCAGAACCGGCCGCGCCCGAAAAAAGGGCATTTCCTTTACACTGATCGGCTCCTTCCCCGAAAAAGCCAAGCTGGATGAGATTGCAAAATTCTCTGATTTCCATATCACCCCGATGATATTTGACGAATACGGCTGTCTTGTTCCCGCCCCCGAGGAGGAAAGGCACATGCCGAGGAGGAAATTCTGATGCGTTCGTCGGAAGAAGGTCTGCTGCTGCTTTGCTGCAAGCTGGGACAGCCGGTGCGTCCCTTGAGTCCAAGTGAATACAAGCAGCTTGAAAGCTATGTTCGGGCAATGAATCTCACACGCTCCAAAGACGATTTTCATGAGGTCACGCCGAAATATCTTGCCTCACTGGGCTACAGCCAGGAAACGAGTCTGCGGATCCATTCTCTGCTCGACCGTCCGGAGGTGCTCAAAAATTACCTTGCCGCGCAGCCGGATATTTCCGTGATTACACGGATTTCCGAAAAATTTCCGCATCGTCTGCGCCGTTTGGGAAACGACTGCCCTCCGGCGCTCTTCTGCAAGGGCGATACAGAGCTGCTTAATTCGCATTGCATTGCGCTTGTCGGCTCCCGAATGCTGTTTCCGCGAGGCAGCGCCTTTGCCCGGCGCATCGGCACCATGGCAGCGGAAGAGGGCTTTACGCTGGTTTCCGGCGGCGCTTCGGGTGCAGACAGCGTTGCGCAGGAGGCCTGTCTGGCCGCCGGCGGCTATGTGATCTGTTTTGTTCCCGATGCGCTTGAGACTTATCCGTCTCATCCTCATGTGCTTTATTGCTGCGCCGAGGGCTATGATCTCCCGTTTTCCAATGCCCGTGCGCTGCGCCGCAACTACTTCATCCATGCAATGGGAGAAAAAACCTTTGTCGCCCAATGTCCACGCGCCTCCGGCGGCACATGGAACGGCAGTATGGAAAATCTGAAGCACGGCTGGTCTGAGGTCTATGTCCTCAACGACGGGAGCGAGGGCGCTGAGGCGCTGGCAAATTTAGGCGCAACTTTTGTGTCCGATGACCTTCCTCCGCTGTTCGATCTGCTGTCATACCAATTGTCCATTTTCGACTGAAAAATGCCGTTTCAGTGAAAAATGCAAATTTTCAGTTGATTTTGACAAAAATATAGAGTATAATCTCCGTATGTTCCGGTCTTTACTTCATACGGAGGTTTTTTATATATGTGTGGAATTGTTGGTTATATCGGGCAGCAGCAGGCCGCGCCGATTTTGTTGGACGGACTTGCCAAGCTGGAATACCGCGGGTATGACTCTGCCGGCATCTGTGTTTTTTCACCGGATGGTTTCTGCGTGGAGAAAACAAAGGGCAGGCTTTCCGCTCTGAGCGAGCTGATCGACGACGGCAAAGCCATCACCGGCACACTCGGTATCGGTCACACCCGTTGGGCGACTCACGGCGCTCCGTCGCACGAAAACTCCCACCCGCATCTGTCTACCAACGGCAAAATCAGCGTTGTACATAACGGCATCATCGAAAACTACCTTCTTTTGAAGGACTATCTGCTGCGTCACGGCAAAACCTTCCGTTCCGATACGGATACGGAGGTCGTTGCCAACCTGATCGAATACTACTACGAAATGGACGGCGATCTGCTCTGTGCGACCCGCCGCGCCATTGAAAAGCTGACCGGAAGCTATGCACTCGGCGTGCTGTGCATCGACTGCCCCGATTCCCTGATCGGCATCAAAAAGAACAGCCCGCTGATTTTCGGCTTTGGCAAGGGCGAAAACTTTATTGCCTCGGACGTTCCGGCAATTTTAAAATACACCCGTGAGGTCGTCTACCTCAACGACGGCGATATGGTCGTATTCAACAGCGACAGCGCCGCGTTCTATAACGCTCTGGGCGAACAGATCGAAAAGAAGCCGGAGCATATCGCGTGGGAAATGTCCGCTGCGGAAAAGAGCGGCTATCCCCATTTTATGCTGAAAGAAATCCATGAGCAGCCCAAGGCGCTCCGTGATACCATCAGTCCGCGAATTCGGGGCGGAAGAGTCGTTTTAGACGATCTGGATCTCTCGCCCGATTATCTGCGCGGCATTCGCAGAATCTATATCGTTGCCTGCGGCTCCGCTTATTATGTCGGCTGCCTTGGCAAATACATTCTGGAAAAGACCTGCCGCATTCCGGTTGAGCCGATCCTTGCTTCGGAATTCCGTTACGCCCAGCCGGTTCTCGGCGACGATACATTGGTCGTTATCATCAGTCAGTCCGGCGAAACGGCAGATACCCTGGCGGCACTCCGTGAAGCCAATAATCTCGGCGCACGCACCCTTGCCATTGTCAATGTTGTCGGCAGCGCAATCTCCAAAGCCGCTCACGATGTCATCTATACCTGGGCAGGTCCGGAAATTGCCGTTGCAACCACAAAGGCCTACTCTACACAGTTGTCCGTCATCTATCTGCTTGCCATGTACATCGGTGATCTGCTCGGCACGCTGCCTGAGGCGGAATACAAAAGCATGCTCAAGGCGTTGCAGGAGCTTCCCGATCTGCTTTCTTCCGTGCTTACCACGGAATATCTCGATCACATCAAGCACCTTGCCGGCGAGCTTTATCAGAACCACGATGTTTTCTTCATCGGCCGCAATCTCGACAGCGCCACCTGTCTGGAGGGCAGCCTGAAGCTGAAGGAGATCGCCTATGTTCACTCCGAGGCCTACGCCGCCGGCGAGCTGAAGCACGGTCCCATTTCGCTCATTGAGCAGGATACCCTGGTCGTTGCCGTTGCGGGTGTGCCGGAGCTGTTTGAAAAAACCATGTCCAACGTCAAAGAGGTCAAAGCACGCGGCGCAAATGTCCTTGGTCTGACGACGGAGGATCTGGAGGGCGAAATCCATAAAACGGTGGACCGCTATCTGCTGGTGCCGAAAACGCATCCGCTTTTGCAGCCCAGTCTGAATGTCGTTCCGCTGCAA
The DNA here is from genome assembly GCA_016296045.1 of Oscillospiraceae bacterium. Taxonomy (GTDB): domain Bacteria; phylum Bacillota; class Clostridia; order Oscillospirales; family Oscillospiraceae; genus JAZOXB01. The sequence goes on along the minus strand of JAEDKB010000039.1, from coordinate 4,680 downwards.
ATTTTCTCGTACTATATGGCGCTTGCACGCGGCTGTGACGTAGATAAGCCCAGAAATCTGGCAAAATCCGTCACCGTGGAATAATACTAATACCTGATAGAAATCATGAATTCTTTCTGGCAGAACTTGTGCCATACTTCGTTAGAGCCCTTGACCATATATATCCATTATGCTCTGCGGTCTCTGCCTCGTCTGGCGCAAATTCTGCTCAGAAATCTTTTTCAATCTTTCTATCAGGTATTCGTATAACAAAAAGAGAAAAACCGCCCTCCCGAAACGTGAAATTTCGGGAGGGCGGTTCGTCTTGCTTGCATAGCGCCTTTGAGCGTTTATCTCGCAGAACTATTCATTTTCGCGCAGCAGCACCGCGCCGGACTCGTCCATACGGTAAACCGCCTCTGTATCGATGTCCAGCTTGTCATAGCACGGCTCCTCCGCGCTGTAGAAAACACAGGTTCCGCAGGAGGATGAGATCTTGCGCGGTACCGGAGACATACGCGCCGAAATACCGGCGGCGGACAATGTGCGGTGCGTCTTTAACGCCGCAAGATGGGTATGAAAGGTAGCAAGATAGTCTGTCATTTCTTTTTCAGGAGCAGAGAGAACTCCTCGTCCTCCAGCTCTTTGACCGTCACATCGTAGCCGCTGTTGTTGGCAAAGCGTGTCACATTGCCGACAGCCGTGTGATTATCTACCAGCACTTCCAGCTCATCGGGATGATTTTTATTGATCTCGCTCTGTGTCCGGATGACAGGCAGCGGACAGGAAAGGCCTCTTGCATCAATCATGATAATTACTGCTCCTTTTTCAGATGGGTGAGGGAAATCACAAGGACAACAACCAGGCAAACGATCGTTGCAACGGGGCCGTTGGCACCGGTGCCGTCTGCGGAGGAAGCGGTCTTGAGGGTATGTGCGGCAGCCGCACCGGCGATCATGCCGAGCACGGTAATCGCGCTGTCGGAATTGCCTTCGCCGGTGAGAATGAGCTGACGGAGCGGGCAGCCGCCCAGAAGCGTGCAGCCCCAGCCGACGACCGTCATGCCGAGCAGGTTCCACAGCCATTCGGTGTGGGCAATGGGCTGACCTTCAAAGCCCCACTTCAGGTTGCCGAGGATGGCGTTTCCGACCAGAACCGCAACCAGAATGCAGCCGAAGCCTGCCAGCAGGCCGAATTCCTTGAACATCACGGCATCACGGATGCCGCCGACCATGCAAAGACGGCTCTTCTGTGCCAGAGCGCCGACGATCAGACCGATGCCGAGTGCAAGCCAAATCGGAGCATGCATGGAGCCGGGGCCTTCTTCGGAAGCAGCGAAAAACGTTACGCCGATCAGTGTCAGCACGAAGCCGAGCGTCAGCATGACCGGGAAAGCGAAGCCTTCCACCTTGCTCTGCTTATAGGCGCGGCCGAGAGAGAAGTTCTTCTTCAGGAAGAACACACCGATCAGGATGCCGAGAATAAAGCCGACCAGACCGATGATGGCGTTCAGATCGCCGCCGCCGATACGAATGACCATACGCAGGGGGCAGCCGAGGAATACCAGAGCGCCGATCATAACCACAGCACCGAGCGTAAAACGAATTACGGGAGAGCTGCCGCCCTTGGGCTTAAACTCCTTGCCGATCAGCGCCATAATGCAGGCACCGAGGATAATACCGAGAATTTCCGGACGGAAATACTGAACAACGCCTGCCTGATGCAGCTTCAGAGAACCGGCAATATCACGCAGGAAGCAGGCAATACAGAAGCCCATGTTCTTCGGATTGCCGAATGCGGTCAGCACAACTGCCGCCGCACCGATGACCAGTCCGCAAAGCATGACCAGCCAATACTTTTTGAAGAAGTTTTCTTTCTTCATGTGTTTTCTCCCCTTTTATATAGAATCACATCTTGAACACAAATTGCGTTCATCTGATTTTAGTATAATAATTTCGTTATTTTCTGTCAAGAATTACGGCAAAACGTTCGGCGATACCGAATTCCACTTTATCTATTGGCGATTTCCAAACGATATGATATAATCATACTATACAATTCATGTCCGATTTTCGGGAGGCAGCTATGATTTATTTTGACAACGCCGCGACCTCATTCCCGAAGGCACCCGGCGTCAGTGATGCCATGAAGTTCTATCTCGACAGCGTCGGTGCCAGCATCAATCGGGGTGTCTATGCTTCCGCGCAGGAGGCAGGCTTGAAAACGCTGATCCTGCGGGAGCAGCTTTGCGGTTTTTTTCATCATTCCGATCCCAACCACGCAATTCTGACCGCCGGCAATACTGCATCGTTAAACTTCGTGATTAAGGGTTTTTTGCAGTCGGGCGATCATGTGCTGGTCAGCTCGCTGGAGCACAACGCCGTCATGCGTCCTCTGAAGCAGCTCGGCATTGATTTTGACCGTGTTCCCTGCGATGCAGAGGGTTTTCTTGACCTGAACGCGGCAGAGGCCTTGCTCCGTCCGAACACAAAGCTGTTTGTGCTGAATCACGCCTCCAACGTCAGCGGCACCGTGCAGGATGCCAAATCTGTTGGAACGTTATGTAAACTTCACAACATTCCTTTGGTGCTCGACGCTGCGCAAAGTGCAGGGCACATCCCCGTGGATTTTGAAAAGTTCTCCCTAAGCGCCCTGACCGTTCCCGCACATAAGGGTCTTCTCGGGCCGCAGGGCATCGGTGCGCTGCTGCTTGCGCCGGAATTTGCCCAAAAACTTTCTCCGCTGCTGGCAGGCGGAACCGGCAGTATGTCCGATTCCGAAGAGCTTCCGCGCTATCTTCCCGACCGCTTTGAGCCGGGCACGCCGAACCTCCCCGGCATCTACGGCTGGTCGGCATCAATAGATTATGTAAACCAAGTCGGTCTTGCCGCGCTGCGCGAACACGAAATCACTCTGACAAAGCGTTTTTTAGACGGTCTGGACGGTATTTCGGGTCTCCGTCTGGTCGGCACAAGGGAGCTGTCCCGACGTGTCGGCGTGATCGCGGTGGACTTTTTGCGCATGGACAATGCGGAGGCCGCGGATCGTCTGGAGCGTGAATATGAAATTCTGACCCGCTGCGGTATGCATTGCGCCCCCTCGGCACACAAGGCGCTCGGCACCTTCCCGCAGGGCGTTGTCCGTTTTTCCGTCGGCTATCGCACCACGGAGGCGGAGGTTGATTGTGCACTGCGAGCCATAAAAGAACTGACACAAAACGGAAAGGAGCATTTTTAATGAAAATTGCAGTTGTTACCGGCGCAAGCTCCGGCATGGGGCGGGAATTGGTACTTCAGCTTCCCGCATGGGAGCAGTTTGACGAGCTTTGGGTGATCGCACGGCGTGCCGAACGCTTGGAAGAGCTGAAAGAGCTGGTTCCTTTCCCCGTCCGTCCGATCAGTCTGGATCTTACGCTGCCGGAATCGTTGCAGCACTACGCCGATCTTCTGGATGCCGCCAAGCCGGACGTTGCGCTGCTTGCCAATATTTCCGGCTTTGGAAAATTCGGACGCTACGACGAGATTCCGCTGTCCGACTCTCTGAAAATGATCGATCTGAACTGCAAGGCAATGGTCGCCATGACAGAGCTGACGCTTCCGTACATGAAGCGCGGTGCCCATATTATGCAGCTCGATTCCCTTTCCGCTTTCCAGCCCGTGCCGTATCTGAACGTCTACGCCTCCACAAAGGCGTTCGTGCTGAGCTATTCACGCGCTCTGAATCGGGAGCTGAAGCCGCGAGGCATTCGTGTGATGTCGGTCAATCCCGGCTGGGTCAAAACGGAGTTTTTCGACCACGCCTACGAGACCAGCGACACCGCCGTCACCTATTATAACCATATGTATGAGCCGGGTGATGTGATGGCGACGGCACTGAAAGACCTGTACAAATCCAAAAAAGATGTTTCCATTCACGGCCTGCCGGTTCGCAATCAGGTGCGCATGGTCAAGCTGCTGCCGCACAAGCTGGTCATGAATATCTGGATGAAGCAGCAAAAGCACACTTAACGGAGGACACGATGCCGAATATCGTAGAAATTTCCGATTTTTCCGCTTCGGAGCTGGATGTCTATGCCCGTTTGACGGAAAACCAGCTGCTTTGCCGCGCCGATCCGCAAAACGCGCTGTTCATTGCCGAAAGCCCAAAGGTCATTGAGCGCGCTCTGGATGCGGGCTATGAGCCCATCTCGCTTTTGATGGAGCGCAAGCACATCGAAGGGCAGGCAAAGGAAATCATCGAGTGCTGCGGAAATATCCCTGTTTTCACCTCCACGCTGGACGTTCTGACGCAGTTGACCGGCTTTCCGCTTACACGCGGCGTTCTGTGCGCCATGCGCCGCAAGCCGCTTCCCGATTTCCGCGAGGTCATTCGAAACGCCAGACGCATCGCCGTTCTGGAGGACGTGATGAATCCCACCAATATCGGCGCGATCGTCCGTTCGGCCGCCGCGCTGAATATGGACGCGATCCTCTTTACCCCCGCCTGCTGTGATCCGCTCTACCGCCGTGCCGTCCGCGTCAGCATGGGAACAATTTTTCAGATTCCATGGGCATATATCGGCGAAACTCCCGCGGACTGGCCGCAAAGGGGCATGGGCTGGCTGCGTGAACTGGGCTTCCGCACCGCCGCCATGGCGCTGCGTGACGACTCCGTGAGCATTGCTGATAAAGCGCTTATGGCGGAAGAAAAGCTTGCGATCAT
>JAEDKB010000269.1 GCA_016296045.1 Oscillospiraceae bacterium | reverse complement strand
AGCTGGAGGAGGCCGAAGGCGGCAGTTATCCGAAGCGCAAAAAATTCTTTGAACGTTTTCCGAAAAAATAATAAACAAACGCATCCGTTCTTGAAATCAGAACGGATGCGTTTTTTCTTTTGATTGTAAAGACTTTTTTGCCTTAAAATTTCAAATGTAAAGTGTCCTTGATTGACCGTATTCCGTTTTTCATGATAAAATCAGCAAAAAAGGGGGTGTCTATTATGCAGATCGGAAGTCGGATTCGATCCTTGCGAAAAGAGCACGGCATGACGCAAGAAGCTCTTGCCGAGCAGCTCGGCGTCAGCAGACAAAGCATCAGCGCATGGGAAAAGGGACAGTCCGTTCCGTCTGTCGAGAATTTGCAAGCGCTTGCACAGGTCTTCGGCATCGGAATCGATGCGCTGTTACAGACCTCCGCAGAAAAGACCGCTCCCATCCCTGCCGAGCTGCCCCTGCCGAAATTCCGTGCCGCAAAGTCCGCTGCTTTTATTCCGCTTCTGATTCTCTGTTCCCTGTTGCTGTGCCTCTGCACCAACAGCTACTATTTTCTGTCCGTCCACCCCTCATGGATTCCGTTTGCCGCCGCCGCGTTCCTGCTCCTGAATATCGTTCCCGGTCTTTTCCGCAGGCAAATTCCTACCGTGCGCCTGCGAATTTGTAACCACGGCGTACAATGCCTGCGCCTGTTCCTGATCTCTGCCGGTCTCAGTCTGGCGGCACAGATCACGCTTGCCGTTTATCTTCTGCCGGCTTCCCTGTCCACCTGGGCATGGGGACTTCTGATGTGCATCGCGCTGGAGAGTCTCCTTTTCTGGAACGGCATGATTTGCGTTTACTGCACCTCCTTCCAGCTTGGTCTGAAGCTACGCGTTCTGGGCGCGGTCTTCGGCTGGGTTCCGTTTGTAAACATTTGGTTCCTGATAAAAATTATCCGCACGGTCTCGCAGGAGCTTTCCTTTGAAATCGGGCGCGAGCAATTGGAGCGGTCGCGGGAAGCAGCTCAGATTTGCAAAACAACATATCCCCTGCTTCTGATTCACGGCGTTTTTTTCCGTGACAACAGCTCTTTCAATTATTGGGGTCGAATCCCCGCTGCCCTGCAAAGAAACGGCGCAACGGTCTATTACGGAGAGCATCAGTCCGCAGCCTCCGTTGCCGACAGCGCAGAGGAGCTGAAAGAAAGAATTCGTCAGATCGTCGCGGAAAGCGGCTGCAAAAAAGTCAATATCATCGCTCATTCCAAAGGCGGTCTGGATATCCGCTGCGCGCTGAACGACGAAAGCCTCCGTCCGCTTGTCGCCTCGGTCACGACAATCAACACTCCGCATCGCGGCTGCGGCTTCGCGGACTATCTACTGGAAAAGATTCCGTCCTCCAAGCAGAAAGCCATTGAAAAAAGCTATAATTTCTTAGCAAAAAGATTCGGCGACAAATCGCCGGATTTTATGGCCGCTGTCCACGATCTCACCTCTGCCTTTTGTCGGAAATTTGACGAGGAAACGCCGCTGCCGGAGGGTGTTTTCTGTCAGAGCGTCGGTTCCGCACTCAACAAAGCGACCGGCGGAAAATTTCCGCTGAATCTGACCTACCTGTTGGCAAAGTATTTTGACGGTCCGAATGACGGCTTGGTCGCGCAAAGCTCCTTTTCCTGGGGCGAACGCTTCCGTTTCCTGACCGTGGAGGGCAAGCGCGGCATCTCTCACGGGGATGTAATCGACCTGAATCGGGAAAATATTCCGGATTTTGATGTGCGCGAATTTTATATTTCTCTGGTCAGTCAGCTCAGAGAGCTTGGCTTCTGATACGAATTATTCATAGAATTCATACTAGTTCTTGATAAAAAGCTTAAAAGCTTTTTATAGCACTGAAAGTGCGTCAAGAACTGCATGAGACGGCTTTTGTGGCAATTTTGCCACAAAAGAGGCAACGCAACCAGCGGTGCCTTCTCAACAAAAACCAAAGGTTTTTATTGAGAATTAGTATCAGAAGGCATCGCGCTGTTTGACAAAGCAAAACCCATCGGGGCAGATATCCCGATGGGTTTCTTTCTATGATTCCGCCTTTTTTGCCCGGGCAACCTCGGAGGCACGTCTTCGGC
>JAEDKB010000268.1 GCA_016296045.1 Oscillospiraceae bacterium | reverse complement strand
AATAGCGTGGCTCTTTTCTGCGAATGACGGTGTTTGCGGCAGCTGTTGCAAATAATCACCGATTGTGCTATAATTTTTATGATATTGTCTGTGATTGACGGTTTTTGATGCAAGCAGAGAATGTTCGGAATATTTTTTTTAAGAGGTAGAAAATGAAAGCGATTATTACAGTCAATGCTGCGGATACGGTGGGTATCATTGCCTTTGTCAGCACCTATCTTGCCAATCATAACGTAAACATTCTGGATATCAGCCAGACGATCATGCAGGAGTATTTTGTCATGATTATGCTGATCGATTTTGAAAAGAGCGATATTCCGTTTGACGAGCTTCAGAAAGGTCTGAGAGCGGAGGGCGAAAGCAGAAATGTGGTCATTCGCGTGCAGCGGGAAGATATTTTCCATGCAATGCATCGGATTTGAGGCGAGAAATATGAATCTAATCAATACTGAGGATGTTTTACAGGTCATTGAAATGATCGAATCCCAGCATCTGGACATTCGGACGATCACCATGGGCATTTCGCTGCTGGATTGTATCGATCCGGATGTTGACCGCTGCTGCGAAAAAATCTATACGAAAATCACGACGCTTGCAAAGGATCTTGTAAAAACCGGCGAGGACATCGAACACGAATACGGTATCCCTGTCGTGAACAAGCGCATTTCCGTCACGCCGATCTCTCTGATCGGCGGCAGCTATGATAAAGAGGGCTACCTCCGTCTGGCTCTGACGCTGGATCGGGCGGCAAAGACGGTAGGCGTGAATTTTATCGGCGGCTACACCGCGCTGGTGCAAAAGGGCATGACAAGGGGCGACCGCGCTTTTTTGGAGAGCATCCCCGAAGCGCTTGCGGCGACGGAACGGGTCTGCTGCAGTGTCAATATTGCCTCAACAAAGGCCGGAATTGAAATGGATGCGGCGGCGCTGATGGGAAAAATCATCAAGGAAACCGCTGACCGGACGAAAGAAGACAGAGGCATCGGCTGTGCGAAGCTGGTCGTGTTTGCCAATGCGGTAGAGGACAACCCCTTTATGGCAGGCGCGTTTCATGGCGTGGGCGAGGCGGAGTGTGTGATTAACGTTGGCGTTTCCGGTCCGGGCGTTGTGGCAAATGCTCTAAAAGGCTGTGCCGGAAAATCCTTTGATGAAGTGGCGGAAACCGTCAAAAAAACCGCGTTCCGCATCACCCGAATCGGTCAACTGGTTGCGAAGGAAGCAAGCAAGCGCTTGGGAGCTTCTTTCGGAATTGTGGATCTTTCTCTGGCACCGACTCCGGCAAGAGGCGACAGCGTTGCCGAAATTCTGGAACTGATGGGACTGGAACGCTGCGGCACGCATGGCACCACCGCGGCGCTGGCGTTGCTCAACGATGCGGTGAAAAAGGGCGGCGTTATGGCATCTTCCCACGTCGGCGGTCTGTCCGGCGCATTCATTCCCGTTTCTGAGGATGCAGGCATGATCGCCTCGGCAGAAGCAGGCTGCCTGCAGATCGATAAGCTGGAAGCCATGACCTGCGTTTGCTCCGTCGGGTTGGATATGATTGCGGTTCCCGGAGATACGCCGGCGGCAACCCTATCTGCGATCATTGCAGATGAATGTGCGATCGGTATGATAAACAACAAAACGACTGCCGTTCGTATCATTCCCGTTCCGGGAGCGGCGGTAGGTGACCGTGCCGAATTCGGAGGGCTTCTGGGAAGCGCTCCTGTTATGGCGGTGCACGGAGAAAGCGCAGAGGAGTTTATTGCCCGCGGCGGCAGGATCCCCGCGCCGATCCATAGCTTGAGAAACTGATTTTGAGAATAAAAATAACCGAGGAAGCGGCTGCGAAACAGAGCAGCCGCTTCCTTGGTTTTTGTGCTTATTCGAGGAGGAAATATATAATTTGAAAAAATGTTTATTTACCACTTGACAAGGTAGGTAAATGATGCTATATTATCATAAACCTACCAAGTCGGTCGGTTAAATAAGGAGGCGATAGGATGCTTAAGAAAACTCTTCAAATTTATTACGGACGCTGTCGAATGTGTTGTCTTTCATAATGTCATCACCCAAAATATTTTGATACAGAAAGGAAAACACAATGTCTAACTATAAATTTGAAACGTTACAGCTTCATG
>JAEDKB010000267.1 GCA_016296045.1 Oscillospiraceae bacterium | reverse complement strand
GGTGGTTTCATCCCTGACTCCAAATATTACAATAAAGTATATCATAAAGGCGGCAGCTCCGTCAATATTTTTTACGGATGGCGTTGACGAAACGGGTCATATGTGTTATTTTTATATTAGAATAACGAAAAGAGGAACGGGATTCGCCATGGCGGAATTTGCGAAGCATCTGCATATGACCCGCGGCGTGACAGCCATTATAGGAAGCGGCGGAAAGACGACCTTGATGTATGCGCTTGCACAGGAGCTATCTCGCTTGGGAAGTGTGATTGTTACCACCACCACGCATATTCGGCGACCGGAGCATCTGCCTGTATCGGAATGGGTGCAGGACGCCTACGGAATCGTTTGCGTCGGCACTCCATGTGAAAACGGTAAGCTTTCCGCACCGCGGCAGAGTATGAAGGAGCTTGCGAACCTAGCGGATTATGTGCTCGTTGAGGCGGACGGCTCGGCGGGAAAACCTCTGAAAGCACACGCAGCGCACGAGCCGGTCATCCCGGACAATGCCGCACAGGTGATCTGCGTGGCAGGCGCTTCGGGCTTAAACCGTCCGATTTCGGAAGCGGTTCACCGCCCTGAGATTTTTTTTCAGATGACAAATTGCGCTGTTGCCACTCCGAAAGCGGTTGCGGCAGCGTTAAAAGCGGAAAATCTATTTGACCGACTTGTGATTAACCAATGCGAAACACAGGAGTCGGCGGCAAGAGAACTGGCACAGCAGATGACCGCGCCGGTGCTGCTGACGTGCCTGAAAAAAGGAGAGATAAGATGCTCGTACTGATTCGCGGCGCCGGAGATCTCGCTTCCGGAATCGCGCTGCGTCTGCATCATGCAAAAATGCAGGTGGTAATGACGGACCTGCCGAAACCGACTGCAATTCGGAGGACGGTCTGCTTTTCTCAGGCGATTTTGTTCGGAACCATGCGTGTGGAGGATGTGACGGCAGAGTTTGCCGAATCGCCTTCTTGCGTGAGTGCAATTCTTGCAAGGGGGCATATTCCCGTCCTTGCCGATCCTCAGGCCGCGTGCATTGCGGCATTGAAGCCGGATGTCGTGGTCGATGCAATTCTTGCAAAAAAGAATCTCGGAACGAAGCTCACCGATGCGCCCTGCGTGATCGGGGTCGGACCGGGGTTTACTGCCAAGGTGGACTGTCACGCCTGCATTGAAACGATGCGAGGGCACACGCTTGGCAGGGTAATCACGGAGGGAATGCCGATTCCCAATACGAATATTCCCGGCCTGATCGGCGGCTTTGCCGGAGAACGCGTGCTGCGCGCACCGGCAGACGGTATTTTTCGTCAGGCCGGACAAATCGGGGATCAGGTCAAACAGGGGCAGGCCGTCGGCTATGTCGGTGACGCGCCGATGCTCTGCCAGATTTCCGGCGTGCTGCGCGGCATTCTGGCAGATGGGACGCCGGTGTTTCAGGGCATGAAAGCCGGAGACGTTGACCCACGCGGCGAGGCTTCTTATTGCAAAACGGTTTCCGATAAGGCGCTTGCCATCGGCGGCGGCGTGCTGGAAGCAATTTTAAGATTTTCGGAGGGCTGAATGGAAGATATTAAACTGACAAAACTTGCAAAATGCGCCGGCTGCGGCGCAAAAGTCGGAGCAGGCGTTCTTGCAAAGCTGCTCGACGGTATCCGGGTGCATCAGGACCCGAATCTGCTGGTTGGATTTGATAAATCCGATGATGCCTCCGTATATAAAATAACGGAGGAACTGGCGCTTGTGCAGACGGTGGATTTCTTTCCGCCGATTGATGACGACCCTTACACATTCGGTCAAATCGCGGCGACCAACGCGCTGTCCGATGTCTATGCGATGGGCGGCGAGCCGAAGCTGGCGCTGAACATTATGGCGATTCCCGACAGTCTCCCGAAGGAAGCGGTGCACGCTCTTCTGCGCGGTGGATATGATAAAGTCTATGAAGCCGGAGCGATCATCACAGGCGGTCACAGCATTTTGGATGACGAACCGAAGTACGGCCTTGCCGTAACGGGCTTTGTTCATCCCGACAAGCTCCTGAAAAACTGCGGCGCAAAGGACACGGATGTACTCTTCCTGACCAAGCCGCTGGGCATCGGCATTCTGACGACGGCTGCCAAGGCAGACCTTGTTTCCG
>JAEDKB010000266.1 GCA_016296045.1 Oscillospiraceae bacterium | reverse complement strand
ACGCAGGCAAAGGAAAAGGTTTCGGCTGACTGCAAGGAGTATGAACGTCTGAGCGCGGTTACGCCGCCGAAAAAAACGCTTCCGCTGGCCTTGAGCATTGCCGCGCTGATCGTCGGTGTCGCGCTGTGTGCAGTCGGACTGCTGATCGCTGCCAATGCCGCTTTGCCCATCGGCGGCGCTGCTTTGGCGCTTGTCGGGATCGTCGGAATCATTGCTACGCTGGCGGTATGCGGAAAAAAGAATGCCGAGATACGCGAACGGCTGCATCAGGCGGAGCTGATTCCGATGCGCTACGGGATGCAATCGTGCGAAATGCTGCCGCAGCTTGCACAGCGCTATGCCGATACGCTGGAAGCCTATCAGCAAAGGGTTTTGGAATATCAGAACGAAAAGCATCGTCTTGCCGAAGCGTTTGAGAGCGCACAAGTGCAGGTGAACGAGTGCATCTGCGCCATCCGCGCCTTTGCGCCGGACGGTTTTGATGCCGAAAGCTGCCGTGAGGCGCTTTGTGCGGGGCTTCGTGCCTATGAGCGTCTGGACGGCGAGCAGCGGTCTTTGGAAGCCATGCGTCAGCAATGCTGCTCCATGCGTGTGATTCTGGGCGATGAAAGCGCGGAGGAGGACGCCGAGGCGCTGAAGCTCGATGCGGCAAAAATTGCCTATGAATACCGAACGGCAAAGGAATGCTTTGCGGAGTATTCCACCCGACTTGCCGCCCGTCAGGGAGCGATCTCCATGAAGGGCGAGCGTGTGGAGCTTGAGGCAAGGCTGGAAGCGCTGACGGAAAGCCTGAACACCGCGCAGGAGCAGTTGGATGCGATTGAGCTTGCCATGGAGGCGCTGAAGCGTGCGGATGAAACGCTCCGGTCGCGTTTTTCGCCGCAGATCACCGCCGAAGCAGGCGAGCTGCTTGCCAAGCTGACGGACGGGAAATACCCCAATGTGCTGCTGGAGCCGGATATGCGTCTTTCCGTCCGCGAGGAGAACGGAATGCTCATGCGCCCTGCCGCCGCCATGAGCTGCGGCACCGCCGATCAGATGTATCTTGCGCTGCGTCTTGCCATGGTGCACCGCTTGCTGCCGGAGGACGCACCGCTCATTTTGGACGATGCGCTGGTCAATTTTGACGACGACCGAGCCGCTTCCGCAATCCGGCTTCTGACTGCGGAGGCAGAAAAAAGACAGGTGATTCTGTTCACCTGCCGTAAGTTTTCATTTGGAGATGGATATGTTTTTTGATTCTCATGCGCATTTGGATGACCGCCGCTTTGATGATGACCGTGAAGAAATCCTTGCCGATCTGAAAAATCACGATGTCGGTCTGATTATGAATGTCGGCTGCGATCTTCCCTCGTCGGAGCGCTCGGTTGCCCTTGCCGAAGAAAATGCTTTTGTCTATGCCGCCGTCGGGAGCCATCCGGACGATGCCGACCATGTCAACGGAGCGCTGCTCGACCGCTACCGCGCCCTTGCCCAGCATCCGAAGGTGCGCGCCATCGGAGAGATTGGCTTGGATTATCACTATGAGGACGTGCCCAGAGCGCAGCAGATCATTGCCTTTGAGCAGCAGTTGGAGCTTGCCGAGGCGCTGAAGCTGCCGGTGATCGTTCATGAACGCGAGGCGCACGGCGACGCCATGGAGATCGTAAAGCGGCATCCGGACATACGCGGCGTATTTCACTGCTTCTCCGGCTCTGCGGAAATGGCGCTGTGGCTGGTCGAGCGCGGCTGGTATATCGGCTTTACCGGAGTGGTAACCTTTAAAAACGCACGCCGTGCGCTGGAAGCGGTGCAGGCACTGCCGCTTGACCGTATTCTGATCGAAACGGATTGCCCCTACATGGCGCCGGAGCCGTACCGCGGCAGACGCAACGACAGCCGCTACGTTCCGCTTGTGGCGGAAAAAATCGCGTTTCTCAAGGGTGTTTCCCCCGAAGAGGCCGGAAGAATTACCTTGGAAAACGCCAAACGCCTGTTTGGAATCGCGTAAGAGGGAAACAGCGTGACGAAAAGGGTTTTTCGACATGATGTTCAGCTTGTCAAAAAAGCCCGTAACCGTCAAAATCAGAATGGCAAGAGAGCGTATCTGATACCGAATCAAGGTTTCTTTCTATGTCATCCTGAGCGAACGCGA
>JAEDKB010000265.1 GCA_016296045.1 Oscillospiraceae bacterium | reverse complement strand
GGAGCGCAATGGCAAAGCGAACCAGCATGGAAACAAGATTCACTTCATGCAAATAGTCTATAATCGAGCTGAATGACGTCATTTTCCACACCCGTTTCGGATAAAAGTAACAAAAATTTGAACCGCCTGCCGATTTTGTGTGGTGATTATAGTACAATCCCATAAAAAGTGCAAGAGCAAATTTACAAGAATTTTACTTTTATCGTCCGCATGGCGGCCCATTGTAAAATGTCCCGCCGAACGTCAGAGCGTTCGGCGGGCGGGCGCGAAAGCGAAGGACCCGGCCCGGGGCACAAAACGGAACAGACCGATCAGGCGGGACGGGCGGATGCAAAAGCGCGCCCGCCGGTCTCGCTTTCCCCCCTTGTCTCAAGGGACTATTCCGGGAGACGGGCAAAAAAGTACACAGACTACTGCATCATAGTCTGTGTACCAATGTGTTTCCATCTCTTCTTCGGACATAATGAAAAGCCTGTCGTTTGCGCGGCATGTTTCTCGGCTTCATAATACGTCTCGTCAGCAATCGATGCCCCGCACCGATCCGTGCGTCCAGTGTCCATACCGGGAACAAGGCTGCCGAATTCTGCTGAGACTATATTTTTTCACCGCAAACATATACATCTCTGCATGTCAGATCGTCATTGCAGATAACAAAGTCCGCCTGCTTTCCATCGGCAATAGAGCCGACTTCGTCAAGACAATGCAGCTGCCGGGCGGGATTGTATGTAGCAGAGCGGATAACATCGCACTCAGGAACGCCAAAAGAGATCACTCTGCGCATACATTCGTAGACATTGGTTGCAGATCCTGCCAGCGTTCCGTCCGCAAGCCTTGCCACACCGCCGGAAAGAAACGCCTTTAACCCTCCCAGATCGTATTCTCCGTCGGGCAGGCCGCAGCAACGCAGCGAGTCGGAGACAAGCACCATCCGTTCGGCTCCGAACATACGGTATGCCAAACGCACGCAGGAAGGATGGACGTGAAGACCGTCGCCGATTATCTCGGCGGATACCCTTTCATCCTCACATCCCGCTACGATGGGACCGGGCCTGCGGTGATGAATGCCGGGCATAGCGTTAAATAGATGGGTAAGGTGGGTCACGCCGGCATCGATAGCGGCTTTTGCCTGATCGTAGCTGCAATCGGTGTGGGCGATAGATACGGTGCAGTCTCCGGAGACCTTTCGGATAAACTCCATGGCGCCGGGCAGTTCGGGCGCTATATCCACGATTTTAATGAGTCCGCCGCAGCTGTCGTTCAGTTCACGGAAGGCATCATAGTCCGGGAGTCGCAGATAAGCGGCATTTTGGGCGCCCTTCCTCGCCTCACAGAAAAAAGGCCCCTCCATATTGATTCCGCGCACGGCGGCGCATTTTTCGGGTTTTTCGGAATTGATGCGCACTGCGGTCTGATATGCCGCCCGGAGAGTGTCGAACGGAAGCGTCAGAGAGCTGGGGGCAAAGGATGTGACGCCGTTTGCGGCTTGATACCTCGCCATCTTCACAAGGCCCTCGTAGCTGCCGTCGCTGAAATCGGCTCCGGAATTGCCGTGGGTGTGCACGTCCAGCAGCCCGGGGATCACTTTCGCTCCGTGAAGGTCTGTGCTGTCCGGCAATTCGGGGCCGAGAACATTTTTAAATCTTCCGTTTTCCACGGAGAAACAGCCGTTTTCAAAGCAAAATTTTTCCGTGTATATCCGTGCATTTTTAAAGTTCATAATCTTCGTCCTTCAGTTGCTGTCACATATTGCTCTGCGTACCTTGAGAACAGAGGACGCCGCCACGCTCAATTCATCGATCCCGCACTCCATGAAGAACGGAGTCAGCTCCGTATTTGCACCGGATTCGCCGCAGACGCCCACCCATATGCCGGCGGCATGGGCGTTGCGGGCGGTTATTTCTATCATGCGCAGCACGGCGGGGTCCTCGGAATTGAAGATGTTCTTCACTCTGGCGTTCATTCTGTCGGCGGCCATGGTGTATTGGGTAAGATCATTTGTACCGATGGAGAAAAAGTCCACTTGCTCATTGTCTTCCTTAGATTTCATAATTGCTTCAATGTGTTTGAATGCCCTCTATCGCATACATTTATACAGATTAAATAATAGCACGAACTGGAAAAAACACAATGGCGAAAAGTG
>JAEDKB010000264.1 GCA_016296045.1 Oscillospiraceae bacterium | reverse complement strand
CGCTCAATCAGCAGCTTCATCTCGGGACCGGTGGACAGCGTGTCGATCACAAGCACACGTCTGCCGGGATGTGCGTTCTCGTATGCCTCTTTGGCCATTATCGCGGAATTGTAGCTGCCGGAAAGTGCGCTTGTGATCGTCAGGCAGAATACATACTCTGCCTCGCCGAACGCATCGAGCCAGTCGCCGAGTGACGGACAAGCAGTGCTCTTTTTTTCTGTACAGGCCGCCAGCTCCTCAACCATCTGCTCCGCATCCAGTGCGGCATCGTCCGTGTACTCTTTCTTTGCTGTGATGATTTTCAGCGGCGCCGATGCAAATGCAATGTACTCAAGCGAGAGTACATCAGACGAGGAATCTGCGACGATTTTGTATTGCAGCATGTTCATGCGAACGCTCCTTTGCTGGTTTCTTCAGCAACATCATACGAAATCTCCGATACCCTGTCAAGAGTTTTTAAAAAACTTGTAAAAAGATATTGAACTACTTATATGCATCGTGTTAAAATAATTATATGGAGGTGCGTCATGGAAAATATACCGATGATTCCCCTGCCCGAGTCGATCCGTCGATTCCGACTGCCCGACTATGAGACGATTCCGGACGTTGGACTGTATCTGGAGCAGACAACGAAATACATCACCGACCGGCTTGCGCCGCTGCCGACTCTGACGATCACGAACTCGATGATCGGCAATTATGTGAAGCGTGGTTTGATCGCCAATCCTGTCAAAAAGCAGTATAACCGCGACCAGATTGCATATCTGATCTTTATTGTCGTTGCAAAAAGCGTGCTATCGCTCGAAGATATTCAGCTGCTCATCGACCTACAGAAAAACAGTTACGATAAAAAAACGGCATATCAATATTTTTGCAATGAATTTGAAAATGTGCTGCAAACTGTGTTCGGGCTGAAAGATACTGTAGATGCCATCGGTATGGATAATACACAGGAAAAACAGATGCTGCGCAACACAATCATCACCGTCGCGCACAAGATCTATCTCGATCTTTGTTTTTCCGCCATCCATGCCGGAGCCGGGCATCAAGACAACGCGACGTAGCGCATGCCGCGCTTCAAAAACAAATTACAGCGGGAAAACTTGCACATACCTGTGGGTTTTCCCGCTGTTTATTAAGGATTCAACTGCCAAAGATAAGCATATTCGCTCCGACAAGGCATAGCAATGCGGCAACGACAGTCTGAAATTTCTGTTTGTCCAGATTCCGGACCAGCCGGTTCGCCACAAACGCGCCTGCGGCCATGGCAAGCCCCATAGCTATGCCGGTCAGAACCGACCTGGTATCAACATTTGCGAGTTTGGAATACACAAAGATCTTCAGGATGTGCATTGCCGATGCAGTTGCGGCTTCGCTTGCGATATACGCGACCGGCGAAAGGTTGAGCGAAAGAAAGACTGCTGCGCCGATCGGGCCGCCGCTTCCGGCCAGACCGGACAGGCCGCCCGTAACAGCCCCGCCGATCAGAAGCGTCTTTTTTCCTCCGCGCAGCTTGAGGATGTTTTTATATTTCAGGATCACAAACAGGATCAACACCGCCCCGATACAGCGTGTCACGATAGTATTCGGAAGAACCGAGAAGCCGAATGCGCCGAGCGCTGCCAGCGGCAGTGCCGTGATGCAGAACCATCCGACTTCGCGCCAATGGATCTGCCTCCATCCCGCGGTCATTCGCGCCAGATTGCCGATAAGCTGCGCGATGGTCAGCACAGGAACCGCAACCTCTGCTCCGACACATGCTGCGACGACGGGAAGCAGAAGCAGGGATCCACCAAAGCCTGCGGAACCGGAAATCAGAGCAGCAATAAAACTCGAAGCGATCAGAATGAAATTTATCATATTACTGCCTCCACAATAGAAGATCATCTGCAGAGAGAATTCGAATCTCTGGCTGCTCGCTCAGGAGTTAGGTTTGCCATATGAAGCTCTGACAGGTGTAACTTTCCACCTTTTTGGGGGTGGTGTAACTAGCTGATGATTCGAAAAACCACCCAAGGAAACACCGATATCTACTGCCATTTTACATCCTTTTGTACAGATTCACAACAAGAGTCAAATAAAGCGAAAAAAACGCTGCAAACCATTGAAAAAGGCTTGCAGCGGTGCTTTTGGCACCCCCGGCTGGG
>JAEDKB010000263.1 GCA_016296045.1 Oscillospiraceae bacterium | reverse complement strand
GTGTCAGGGAAGCATATAAAATGTTTAAAAAAATACGAAAAAAGAATCGCAGAAGGGAGCGCTTCCCTTCTGCGAAAAACAATATTCTTTCATCATCCATCCGCCAAAGCGCGCAGCGTATCCGCCGCAGCGCGAAGTTGGATTCGGCGGATACGATTCGGGACACGCTTTAATTCACCGATCGGTTCAATGTTTAAGGTGCCTCGGAAACCCACATCTCTTAAAGCGCTCAGGACAGGCTCCCAATCAATTCTGCCATAGCCCGGGAATAAATGCAGATCCTCATATACAGGTTCGATTCTGCCGTAATTGTCATTCAAATGCACCGTTGCAAGATCGCGCCCGAACAGACGAATCATTGCAGGAATATCCTGCGCACTGATATTCGCGTGTCCGGTATCCAGACAGATTTTGACGTGGTTCCCTCCGATATCATTCATCAGATTTACCATATCTTCCGCGGTAGTATACGGATATGGAAGATCTTCAGGTTTTTGTGTATGATGGGAATCAAATGTGTTTTCCAGATTGATGACAACGCCGCAGCGCTCCGCAGTGGAAATCAGATCGTGAAACCAACGGACATTGTAGTCATGAATCTGTCCACGCATTTTCGGGCTGTCCACTCGATTCGGTTGACGCAGCGGATGAAACACCAGATCACGGCAGCCGAGCATGCAGCACGCCTCAATCGTTCGGAAATATATTTCATGTGGTGCTTCATATCGGAAGCCGTCCGGAATCTCCTGTTCCCATGTTGCATGTGCCTGCACAACGGGAAGATTCAGATTCTCCGAAAGACGTTTCACTTCTCTTACCCAGTCGCGCCAATTCTCCTGCTGCATCGGTGAATCCGGGAGGGTGCTGAAAGCATTAAATGGGAAGTCGACACCGTCAAATCCGGCATCCTTTACCATGCGCATTGCCGCTTCTAACGGCATATTCCGGCAAAAACTCGCCATTGCGCTGCTGATTCGTGTATACATAGTTCACTTCCTAAGAATATATGTTGCTCGGATACATAAGATATTGTAATTAAGTATAGCATGTTCACTTTCTGTTGTCAAACGGTGTAATAATCCCGCAGAAAAAAGTATAGAAATCGTGAAAACGTGTCTTCGCCGTCTTTGCTACGGTTTGCGAAGTAAAAACAATTATTCAGAGCTACTTTACAAAAACAAAATAAAAACATATAATACGGGAGAAGGAGGTGGATCATGTCTGAATTTCTGCAAAAGCTGAAGCAGCTCAGCAAAGAACTAAGCTCATATCAGGTAGGCCTTTATGCTGCAAACACATCATTTTATCTGATTCTCGCCTTCTTTCCTGCTGTCATGCTGATTCTCAGCCTGCTTCCCATCATTGGATTCACCGACGCTGACCTGGTGCGCGCCGTACAAAGCATCACGCCAAACGTAATGCATGCTTTGATTGAAAGCATTATAACAAGTATCAGCAAAAACAGCACCGGCACTTTAATTTCCGTAACCGCCGTTGTCGCTGTCTGGTCCTCCTCAAGAAGTATGTATTGCATACAGCAGGGGCTAAACGCGATATACCGGGTAAAAGAAAACCGAAATTATTTGCTTCGAAGAATTTTCAGCATGCTTTATATGCTGCTTCTGATTGCCGCACTTCTTCTGACCTTCGTTCTTCACGGATTCGGAAGCGAGATTGCGAACTATTTTGAAAGCAAATCCATTCCGGTTCTTCATTTCATTGTCAAAATACTCCGCTTCCGCGGACTCATCCTGTTTGTACTGTTAGCCTCACTTTTTACGGCATTTTACTGTATTCTCCCCAACCGAAAAGTTCGCTTCCGCTATGCCCTGCCCGGCGCAGCACTCTCCGCCCTCGGATGGCAGCTATTCACCTACTTTTTCTCCTTCTATGTCAGGCATTCCGCTTCTTTATCCCTTATTTACGGAAGTCTTGCCGGCATCGCCATAGGAATGTTATGGTTATTTTTCTGTTTTTCAATTTTGTTCTACGGCTGTATCTTTAATCAATTTCTTGAAAAAAGAAAGCAAAAATGATGGCTGCGGTTTTCCGCAGCCATCTCAGCGTGTCGAAAAACTGTTTCGACACGCTGAGGGACTGTTGAGAAAGGCTCCAAAGACAAGCAACTCACACTCGTCGGCGTACACAA
>JAEDKB010000262.1 GCA_016296045.1 Oscillospiraceae bacterium | reverse complement strand
GATCTCGGCGAGTGCCGCCGCAACTGCCGGACGGTCTGCGTCATGGAAAACGGCGTTTCCGGCGCGATCACCGATATGGATACGCTCCTTCGCCACCCCGCCACCGTCGGCGCGGCGCGGCTTACGGGCAACACCAACTTCCTGCCTGCCGCGGCGTACAGCGGCGGCGTGAAGATCGACGGCTGGGGTATCGCCCTGCCGCTCGAAGCCAAAGCGGAGACGGCCACGGTCGTCATTCCGGAGAGTGCTGTTATGCTTGGCGGGGGACCGTATACGGCGCTTGTTTACCGTGTGATCCGCGATCTGAACGGTTCCATCGTGCTTCTGTGCCCCGCAGACGGCGCAGCTGCGCCGTTCCTTCGTGTCCGGGTGCCGGAACATTCCGCGCCCGAGGAAGGGAACAAAGTCTCCTTCGAGCTTCTTGCGGAAGAATGCCTTTGCTACAAGTAAAACACGGTGGGGATACCCCGCCTTGAAAAAAAGTGGACAGAGCCCTATCTCTCGGGATAGAAGCTCTGCCCATTTTTTGAAACCGTCTTTTGAATCCGACGCTGACAGGGTACGACCGCTGTCAGCCTTTATGCGAGGGACTGCTCGGGTATTTCCTGTGGAACAAATACCATAATGGTTCGGGGGCACATCCATCAAAGAAACAATTCGTTTTCTTTTCTCACAGAACAAGCTTTCTTTATTGCCATAGCCGCAATGGAAACCATTGCACCGTTTACCTTTCTGGCGTTCTCAGGGCACTGTTTCACACAGCGCATACAAGCAATGCATTTTCTTGAATCTGCCGTAAAATCCGTTGAATCAATGGCCTGCACAGGGCAGTTTTCAGCACACAGAGCGCATTTTACGCAGCTTTTCGTCGGCTTTGGCACAAGTCCTGCGCCGCCCGCCTTTTTATAGGGGCGATTTCCGGGGATGGAGACGGCGGCTTCGGTTTTCCCTGCGATTTGATCTGCGAACTGCTCCAACTGCTTTTTATCGGACGCGTCCGGTCTGCCGGCGGCATATTGCGGCATAATCGAATGCTCCGCAACCGCAGCGATAGCTGCAATCACCTTAAAATTGCTCTCTTTTGCGGCGTCCTCCATTTCTGCAAGGGTGTCCTCATAAGCGCGGTTTCCGTACACGCAGACGAGGGTGCACATCGCACCGTTTCCTGCAATTTTTCTCAGTCTCTCGATAGCCACGGCAGGAGCCCGTCCTCCGAAAGAGGGCATGGCAATCAGCACCCGATCTTCCTTGTCAATCATGCACTTGGAAAAATCAGTTTGCGCATCACACAGATCGATCATCACAGTGTTTCTATTCCATCGACCGCTGATGACACGGGCCACTCTCTCTGTACCGCCGGTGGGACTGAAAATGATTTCTATCGTGTTCATATGTATTACCTCCCGTTATTCCATTCTTTTTCGGATGACATCTGTACACTCGGCCAATGTTTTGCCTGCAAGTGTACGGGAAAACGCTTCCTCGATGTCCGTGAACATATCCGTTAAAACAGGGCGAATGTGTCGTCCTACGATGCATTGATCGCTGGGGTTCTGGTGTATATCAAAAAGGTGCGTCTTGGGATCCCCGGTAACGGCCTGATAGATCTGAAGCAAGGTAAGACGCTCCGGGGCGACAACCATGCTATAACCGCTGATTCCTCTGTGACCGTCAATGACTTTTGCTTTTTTCAAAAGCGATAATATCTTTCGGATATAACTGGCGTTTGTGCCGACGCTTCCGGCCATCTGATCGGAGTTCAGCGGGGTCGGAGATTCCGAAATCAAAATCAGGATATGTATCGCAACAGAAAACTTCGTATCCATTCCTTAGCCTTCCTTCTCCGCAGCAAAAGGTATCTGCCCTTATTTGTATTTGTATTAGATACAAATACATTATATTGCGTCAGAAAGGCTTTGTCAAGACAGCCTGCGGAAGATTCGCTCGATCGTGTGAGAATATGTGGCTGAATGAACCGGAAACTTAAGGAAACGAACGAAGAAATCCACGCTGCCCTTGATGCTGTCAGCATCTGAGAGCGAGAACGCCTTGTTGTACCGTTTCGGATTTGCGGACGATACAGAGCATCCATTGACAGAGACAGCAGAGCGTTTTTTCGGAGAGCAGAGCAGAAGCCGCGGAGAACCCGGAAT
>JAEDKB010000261.1 GCA_016296045.1 Oscillospiraceae bacterium | reverse complement strand
CATTTACTACATTTTTACTACACTTGCTTCTCAAACGGTATCACATAGAACAATTCGCTACGAAAATCGCGGTTCAGGAAAGCATTGTAACAGTCCATTTTTTCATCCTTTTCGCCAAAATAATATATTTTTTCGAGCGCCAAAAAGGGGGTACGAATTTTGCCTTTTCATGAGCTAGTAAGTGAAGGGCTGTTTCAGAGGGTCCTTCACCGGACCTTGAAAACTGAATAGCCCGATCAGGTAACAGCAGAATGATACTTCCGCCTTGAACGCGTCACAGCATTGGGCGGCCCGGCCGGGAGGCGGGGGTTCGAGAGGACATGCGCGAGGACGGCGGCTCGAAACGGCACTTTTATCATAAAGAACTGAGGAAAAAGGAATGACAAAAGTGATCGCAATCGTGAATCAAAAGGGCGGCGTTGCAAAAACGACAACCGCCATCAACGTCGGCGCAGGTCTCGCAAAGCTCGGAAAACGGGTACTGCTGATTGATCTGGACGGACAAGGCAATCTGAGCCGTGGGCTGGGATGCAAAGCAAAAGGACGCAGCCAGTATACCGTCAGAGACGCGCTGATTAATATCCAGATGGGCATCCCCACCGCCCC
This sequence comes from Oscillospiraceae bacterium, assembly GCA_016296045.1. Classification (GTDB taxonomy): domain Bacteria; phylum Bacillota; class Clostridia; order Oscillospirales; family Oscillospiraceae; genus JAZOXB01. Next base: position 1,550 of record JAEDKB010000261.1, on the reverse strand, counting down.
TGACAAGGGAATCTTGAAAGCAAGGTTTGACCCGGTTTGTGTCATGCCCTGCAATATCCAGATCGATGCGTTTGCACTCTCCCTGAAGGAAGATCCAAATAGACAAGTTTATCTGCGCAGATATGTCAATACCGTGCGTCAGTACTTTGACTATATTCTAATTGACTGTTCCCCAAGTCTGGGGGTTATGACCCAGAACGCACTTGTCGCAGCCGACAGCGTTATGATCTCGGTTGACCCGGAGTTCTTCGGCGCAGAAGGTGTCGAACAGATCGTGGCAACCATGACCGATGTACAAAGAAGTATGAACCCTGCTTTGTACTTGGAAGGAATCATAATCGTCCGGCGGAACAATGTCTCCCGCGAAAAGCGCACGACCGCAAAGAATCTTCGCATCAGATACGGCAGCAAAGTTTACCAAACGGAACTGCCGACGTCCGTCAAGGCATCCGAAGCATCGGCGCACGGAATGAGCTTGCTCAGATATATGTCGTGGAACCATCTGGCGAAAATGTACGCAAGCCTTGTAGAAGAGGTGCTTGCGAATGAACGACACTGAATTCAGCAAAGATCGGTTCAAACCGCTGACATACGAGCAAATGTATGGTGTGGAAGAACCTGAGCCGGACGGCAAGCCGTTGGAGTTGGACATCGACACGCTTCTCCCCTTTCCGAATCAACCGTTTCACCCTTACAAAGAGGATGAGATGGAAAAGATGGTCGAAAGCATTCAGGAAAACGGCGTCATCTCTCCGATCATTGTCCGTCCGAAAGAGGACGGAACGTATGAAATCATCTCCGGTCACAACCGTGTAGAAGCGTGTCGCCGCGCCGGCATCATGCAGATCCCAAGCTTCATCCGTGAGGTTGACGACGATACTGCCGTAATCCTTATGGTGGACAGCAATCTCCGGCAGAGGGATGGGCTGTCAGATATGGAAAAGGCTAAAGCATATGAATTGAAGATGGAAGCAATAAAGCGTCAAGGTGCAAGGACGGATTTAACTTCGTGCCAAGTTGGCACGAAGTTCCGAGCAGACAATGCAGTTGCTGAGAATACAGATGATAGCCCCCGACAAATCCAACGTTATATTCGCCTTAACAGTTTGATTCCCGCACTGCAAGATGCTGTAGAAGACAAGAGAATCGCGTTTAATCCCGCAGTAGAGATTTCCTATCTTGATCCCGCCGATCAAGCGATCGTCCAAGAAATCATGGAGCGAGAAGAAACTGCGCCTTCTCTGTCGCAAGCACAGAAACTCAAAAAGATGGCACAGGATGGCTCGATCACGGATAAGCGGATCGACGACGTTTTGACTGTTGAAAAGCCCATGTACGAAACTATCACGTTCCGATTCAATACGATTGAGAAGTTCTTCCCTGCCGGAACCACCGGCAAGCAGATGGAACAAAAGATCTATGAATGGATGGAACGGTATCGTCGGCAATGGCAATCAAGAGAGGAAAAAACACAGGAGCAGGAGCGATAACGGATATATTGACAAGATCATCGTCCACTCCCCGGAAAAGATTGACGGAGATCGTGTGCA
>JAEDKB010000260.1 GCA_016296045.1 Oscillospiraceae bacterium | reverse complement strand
GGAGCGGGCGATAAAGGTTCTTTCTCCCGAAAACAGAGCCAAAGCAAAGCAGCGGCTGTTTATGGCGGCTTTTTTGCAGTATATGCTTCCCGGAATGCCGAGCATTTTCTACGGCGACGAGGTCGGACTGGAAGGCTATGAGGATCCCTTCTGCCGCCGCACCTATCCGTGGGGCAGGGAGGACGAGGCGCTTTTGGACTATTACTGCGCTCTCGGCCGTTTAAAAAATGAAAATGCGGCGCTTCGTTTGGGAGATGTCCGTGTGACAGAAGCCGGAAACGGCAGACTGGCGTTCGTACGCCGATATGAGGCGCAGCTTGCAAAAATTTTTATCAATCGCTCGGATCGCGACTGGATTTTGCCGGAAGGCGAAATCCGTTTCGGCAGAGGGATTGCCATGGACGGCGAGCGGAGAAGGCTCCAGCCGAATGGCTTTTGTGTGATATACAGTGAACCGGCGCAGCCGGTAAAATAAACAGAAAAGAGGAATACCTTATGAAATTTTCGGAAATGCCCTATCAGCGTCCGGACGTGGAGATGCTGAAAAAAGAGTTTCATGAAATTGCTGCCGGAATTGCTGCGGCAACCTCCGCGCAGGAGCAAATCGACCTTTACGAGAAGTCTGTCCGGATGGGAGTGCAGGCGACGACGATGGAGTCCATTGCCTATGTTCGCAATACCATCAACACGAAGGACGAATTCTATGAAGCCGAGCGCGAGTTCCTCGACGAAGCAGGCCCCGAGCTGCAGGAGTCGATGCAGGCAATCGGCATCGCTATGCTGGATTCTCCCTACCGTGCGGAGCTGGAGACGCATTACGGAAGCCTGCTGTTTAAAAACATGGAGATTGCTCGCCGCAGCTTTAAGCCGGAGCTGATTCCGCTGATGCAGGAGGCCGGTAAGCTCGAAGCGCAGTATCAGAAGCTTTATGCAGGTCTGACGGTGGAATTTGACGGACAGACCATGCCGCTGCCGATGCTCGGGAAATATAAGGAAAGTCCTGACCGTGCCGTTCGCCGTGCTGCCTATGAGGTGGAGGGAAAGGCATTTGATGCCCACCGCGAGGAGTTAGACGAGATTTTTGATAAGCTCGTCAAGAACCGCAACGCGCAGGGCAGACTGCTCGGTTATGATAATTATATTCAGCTCGGCTATGATCGTCTGGGCAGAAATTGCTATGGTGCCAAGGAGCTTGCACAGTTCCGTGACCAAATTGCGACCGACCTTGTTCCGATCATTGCCGAAGTAAAGGAGGCACAGCGCAAGCGCATCGGAGTTGACCGCCTGTATATTTACGACGACCAGTTCCGTTTTCCGGACGGCAATGCCAAGCCCGAGGGTACTGCGGAGGAGATCCTTGCAGCGGGCAAGGCAATGTACCAGGAATTGAGTCCGGAAACCAAGGTGTTTATCGAGGAGATGTTTGACGGGGAGTTGTTTGACGTTCTTTCCAAGGACGGCAAAGCGCCGGGCGGTTACTGCACCGAGCTTCCGGATTATCGTGTGCCGTTTATCTTCTCTAATTTCAATGGCACCTCCGCCGATGTGGATGTCCTGACGCATGAGGCAGGCCATGCATTTGCGTTTTACCGCGCTATGCATTCCGACATTCATCCCGATTTGCAGCAACCGACAATCGAGGCCTGCGAATGCCATTCCATGAGCATGGAATTTCTGACGCAGGATTTCCACAAGAACTTCTTTGGCAAGAACACACGCAAATACGAGCTGGCGCATTGTGAGGACAGCCTGGACTTCATTCCCTACGGCTGTATGATCGATGAATTCCAGCATCGGATGTACGAAAATGAGAACCTGACACCGGAAGAACGCAACAAGGTCTGGGAAGAACTGGAAAAGAAATACCGTCCGTGGCTGGACATGGACAATTTACCCTTCTACGGCAGATACTCCCATTGGCAGTGGAAGCTGCATGTCTATCTGCATCCGCTTTACTATATTGACTACTGCATGGCACAGACGGTCGCCTTCCAGCTTTGGATGCTGTCGCTGAAGGATAAGGATGAGGCGTGGAAACGCTATCTTGCCTTTGTCGATGCGGCCGGAACGATGACTTTTGCCGAGCTGTGTCACAGTGCGGGTCTGCGTGTGCCCTATGAGCAGGGAACAATTAAGGACATCGGTGCCGGAATCCGCGACTGGCTGAA
>JAEDKB010000038.1 GCA_016296045.1 Oscillospiraceae bacterium | reverse complement strand
ACGCAATCGTCCGGATTCAGAACATCCGGAGGATAATATGCATTGACTTCATATTGACCGACGCAATCATAAAACAAAGAGTTCATCACGTCATAGGGAACGTGGTAGACGTCAACATTCCAATGAGCGGCCTCCGCCATAATATCTTCATCGGAGTCTGAAAGCGGCAAAACAGACGATAGACGGGAAATCAGCGCGGCGGGAAATTCGGACGCAATATCTGCAAACAGCGTGCCGTCGTTTTCTTCAGGCTCATATTCAGAAAGCAGGGAAATCATTTCCGAATCGGCATTCCAGATAATCAGAACAGGGGAGGAAATACTGAGCGTCTCTGCGGAATGAATACCGCGTTTCGGAGGAGAATTGTTCAGTTCTGTGTCTTCGGTAATTTCTTCTTCGGCATAGACAGGCGGCAAGCCGTAGATCGCGGTATCTTCTTCCGGCGCTGCGGTTGTTTGCGTAACGCTTCCTCCGGTTCCGGAAACGGAAAGCTCCTGGTCAATGATGATCTCCGCTATGCTTTCAGAGGGAGCGTCATATGCAGCGTCGGTTTCTTCCATGTCAGCTTGATCTGCATAAGCTGCCTCGGTATCAAATGCAGCCGTAAGATATTCGTTAGGGCTTTCATCTGAAGAATTTGCAGGAAGAAGGATTGTTTTTCCAAAGAAAACAAGCGACATAACCGCGGCAACGGTCAAGCCGGAAACAATGGCAGAGACGATCGCAGGCTTATTGACACGGGATTTTTTTGTGCGTCTGCGAACTTTCTTCATAATACGATCGGTTAGATCAGCAGGCGGCTGCACAGCAGAACGGTTCAGCAGCTTGTCATTTTGTTCCATTTGTGCCAGAATTCTGCGGCATTTTGGGCAGGAGGCCAAATGCGCTTGCAGAGCTTGCTCTTCCTGAACGGTATTCATTTGATCGATATGTCCGCTCATAAGCGAAAGATATTCATAACAGCTCAACCTTACAGCCTCCTTTCTGATGATTAGACGAAGAAGAAAACGGTTTGTTCCCGATGATGAGAAGCTTTTTTCGCAGAGCATCCCGCGCTCTCGACAGGCGCGATTTGACCGTACCCTCTCGGATACGGAGCACATCGGCGATATCGGCATAGCTCATCTCGTTTACAACGCGAAGCGTCAAAATCTGGCGCTGCTCCGGCTCAAGCTCCTGCATTGCCTGCGCCAAAAGGGCTTTTTCCTCCGCGCAGAGCAAGGCTTCTTCCGGTGACGGAGATAAATCCGGAATATCCAATGTCGCTTCTTCTCCGTCGTTGTCCTCAACGGTCAGGGATATCTGCGGATGACGCTTCATACTGCGCAGGAAATCCAAACAGGTGTTGGAGGCCAGACGATAAAGCCATGTGGAAAAGGCTGCTTCATAATGAAAGCTGTGAAGATGATTCCATGCTTTCAAAAACGACTCCTGCGTTAAATCGGCGGCGTCCTCCGCGTTGCCGACCATTCGGAAACAAAGATTATAGATCGGTGTTTGGTATGTCAAAACAAGCTGTTCAAAGGCATCCGCGTCACCCGACGCCGCTTTTTTTACCCAAATATGTTCTTTGATCTTCCTCACCTCAAATCGCGCTTGATTGCTTTTGCAACCGCAGTGACCTCCTCGGCAGTGGAGAGTCGGGATATCTGTTCTTTATAAAATGCACTGTGCGATACGCCGCGCAGGTACCATGCAAAATGCTTCCGCGCCTCCAGACAAGCAATGTGTTCTCCCTTGTCCTCGCAGGCAAGGTTGAATTGTTTCAGCGCAATGTCCATTCGTTCAGCAAGCGGCGGACGCTCCGGAATTTCCTCACCGTTGAGCGCCGCACGGATCTGTGCGAAGATCCACGGGTCGCCAAAGCTTGCACGTCCGAGCATAAATAGGGAAGCACCGCTATGCATCTGACATCGAAGAGCATCCTCCGGAGAAAAAATATCGCCGTTTGCAATTACGGGAATGGAGACGGAAAGGGTGACTTTTTTGATTGCATCCCAGTCTGCGTTTCCGGAATAGAGCATGGATTTTGTACGGCCATGTACGGCAATGGCAGCGGCACCGTTTTCCTCCGCAACACGGGCAAGCTCGCATACGTTGATGCTGCCCTTGTCCCAGCCAAGCCGTGTTTTTACGGTCACCGGAACGGAAACAGCGTCTGCGACGGCACGAATGATTCTTCCGGCAAGCGGAGGATCCTTCATGAGTGCGCTGCCGTCTCCGTTATTGGCAATTTTGGGCATCGGACAGCCCATATTGATATCGATAAAATCACATCCGCTGTGCTCCAAAGCAAGGACGGCGGCCTGCGCCATGATTTCCGGATCGTTTCCAAAAATTTGCGCTCCGCAGAGAGAGCCTTCGTTTTTCCGAAGGAGTGATTTGCTCTTTTTATCCTGATAAACCAGCGCACGCGAGGAAACCATTTCCGTAATCGTAACTGCGGCACCGAACTGTGCGCAGACGCTGCGGAAAGCATAGTCCGTCACACCGGCCATCGGGGCAAGAACGATCGGAGCGGAAATCGTGTGTCCGAGAAACTGCATGGCATATCACCTCATTTTTATCATACCACAAAAAGCGGCAAAACTCAACATCATGGAAGCGGACTTTGAAAAGACAGAGGGAATGCGAAACAAGAAAAGCAATCTGTGTGCGCGACGGTATGAGAAGAATACAAAATGTCATATTAAAAAAATAATTGTAAAAAGAGTGTTGACAAAAGAATCATCCTGTGCTAAAATACAAACAGTTGAGCAAATGTTCAAATGTTCAAATAAATAATTACCGGAGGAGAAAATGGAAGAACGTCGAGAGCCGCTGTGCGATCTGGATGAAGAAGAACTGTTTGAAATGGCGGAGCTATTCAAGGTGTTTGGAGATTCTACAAGAATTCGAATCCTATACACGCTGTTTCAGGAGGAGCTTCGCGTTTCGGATATCTGTGAGGAACTCGGAATGACGATTTCCGCAGTATCTCATCAGCTTCGCTCCTTAAAACAGGCAAAGCTGGTGCGCTGCCGAAGAGAGGGAAAAATGATGTATTATATGCTTGCTGACGATCATGTTAAGACAATCATCGGCATGGCAAAAGAACACATTGAGGAGTAATCATATGAAAAAGACGTATAAACTGAAGGATTTGGATTGCGCGAACTGCGCGGCAAAAATGGAGAATGCGATCAATAAACTGCCGGAGGTCGAAAGTGCGACTGTCAGCTTTCTGATGCAGAAAATGACAATCAACTATGCAGACGGCACAGACGAAACGGCTGCGCTTGCGGCAATTCAAAAAATCATCCGCAAGGTGGAACCGGATTGTGAGGTCATTGCATGACGAGACGGCAAAAACGCCTGCTTTTACGCATAGGCATTGGAATCGTACTGTTTGCGGTCGGACTGTTTCTTCCCGAATGGTGGCAAGCCGGACTGATGGTTGCGGCATGGCTGATCGCGGGGTATGACATATTATGGTCTGCAATCCGAAACATTCTGCGCGGGCAGATTTTTGATGAAAAATTCCTGATGGCACTTGCAACCTGCTGTGCGCTTGCAATGAAAGACTGGAAAGAAGCGGCGGCAGTCATGTTGTTTTTCCAGGTCGGAGAGCTGTTTGAAATGCTTGCCGTTGAACGCTCCAGACGTTCCATTTCGAGCCTGATGGATCTGCGCCCTGACTGTGCGGTTGTGGTAAAGAACGGAGAAGAAGTCGAGGTTGAACCGGAGGAGGTGCGCGTTGGCGACATTCTTCTGGTGCGTCCGGGTGAGAGAATCGCGGTGGATGGCGTCATCGTTGAGGGAGAAAGTGCGCTGGATACCTCAAAAATTACCGGTGAAGCCGTGCCGGTGGATGTTTGTAGCGGCAGTCCGGTCGTTTCCGGAAGCGTAAATTTAAGCGGTGTTCTGAAAATCCGCGCCGAAAGCGCCTATGAGCATTCTACCGTTGCCAGAATTTTGACTTTGGTTGAGACGGCGGCGGAAAAGAAAGCTTCCGCAGAGCGGTTGATTACAAAGTTTGCAAAGTATTATACGCCGTCTGTGATCGGCGCGGCGGTGCTTCTGGCAGCAGTCCCTCCGATTTTTTTCGGTCAGCCGTTTACGCAGTGGCTGAGCAGAGCACTGACGTTCCTAGTAATTTCGTGTCCGTGTGCATTGGTGATCTCAGTGCCGCTGAGCTTTTTCTCCGGCATGGGTGCGGCGGCAAGGCTCGGCATTGTGGTCAAGGGCGGCGTAGCGCTGGAACAGCTTGCCAAAACTTCTACCGTCGTCTTTGATAAGACAGGAACGCTGACAGAGGGAAAATTTTCCGTGCAGGCGATATACTGCGCCGCAGGCAAAGAGGAAGAACTTCTGCGAATTGCCGCACAATGTGAAAAGTACTCCAACCATCCGGTAGCGCAGGCGATTCGTCAGGCTTATCCGAAGGTATCGGAGGAAGCGGAAAACATCCGTGAGATTCCGGGAAACGGTATTACGGCGGTCGTCGATGGTAAACACGCGGCGGTGGGAAATGCAAGACTGCTGGAGTCTCTGGGCATTCATTTTCCGGAGATTTCGGAGGTCGGAACAACGGTCTATATTGCCGTGGACGGTGTATACCTCGGCGCAATCACGGTTGCTGATACGGCGAGGAAGAATGTCCGCGAAACGATCAACGCGCTGCACGCTTTCGGCGTGAAAAAGACGATGATGCTGACGGGTGACAATGAACGCTCCGCAGCGCATTATGCAAAAATCTGCGGCGTAAAAGAATATCGGGCGCAGCTTCTGCCGCAGGACAAGGTTGCAATTTTTGAAACCCTGCCGAAAAAGAAAAACGAAACGGTTGCATTTGTTGGTGACGGGGTAAATGATGCGCCTGTTCTGACAGCAGCCGATGTTGGAATTGCGATGGGCGGTGTCGGATCGGATGCGGCAGTGGAGGCTGCCGATGCGGTATTGCTGAATGACGACATTTCAAAGCTACCGATGCTGTTCCGGATTGCAAAGAGGACGTGTGCGATTGCGCGACAGAATATCGCTTTTGCACTCAGCGTGAAAGCCGTGTGCCTGATTCTCGGTGCGCTGGGATATGCGCCGATGTGGCTTGCGATTTTTGCCGATGTCGGTGTTGCGGTTCTTGCGATCCTCAACGCCCTGCGAGGCATGCGCGAAGTGCATTGACCGAGCGTTTGCAGAATACAAGTCTTTTATCACTGCTTGACCCAAAATCGGGTGAAGCAGTGATTTTTTATTACATTTCGGAGTTGGTCGTAAAAATGCGTCATTTATCGGGTGTGTTAAATAAAACGGTCAGATATCCACAACCTTCAAAAGAATACGAGCAGACGGTTGTATGATTTAACGCTGGCCCGTATTCTTTGCGTTTTTTGAAGAACCTATGGCCTATTCGGAAGATAAGTCAATGAGCTCGTCAGAGCTTGCAACGGGATTTTTGCGTATATATCAATGAATATACAATTATTCGGAATGATGAAAACAAATTGCAAAAAGTTATAGAATTTAAAAGATATTTAATAATTACTTCAAAAATAGAAGAAAATAATTTGATTTTTGCTTGTTTTTTTGCAAAATTGAACTTGTATATTTTTGATGGGTATGCTATGATATGAATGGTGGCGCTGTATCCTAGTCAAAGCGCTCCGGTCTCGAAGAAGGGCCTAAAAATCCTTTAAAGGGCATATCGATGAAGTCCCTGGTGCTTGCTTTTTTCGCCCAGATTAGGGTGGGTGCTGGGGGTTAAGGTTTTCGGGCGAGGTGTAATGGCATATACCGACCGACCCGGATTCCGCGGAGACCTGTTATTGTGCGACAGCCGTTCCGTAGCTTGTGCTTACCCGGACTGCGTACGAAACAGGAGTAGAACCTGCAAGGCGGTGCACAGAATCGTGTGCTGCGTGCAGTGTAGCCTGCCTTGCGTGGGCATGCGGGGATAGAGGAGTGAGGCGCATCCGGCTGTGGCCGCAGCCGAGAGCGATATTGCCTCTTGAAACCATGTCTGCAAAAGAGGATAGAACCGGTGCGTGATGTTGTGGAAAACACCTAGGCTGACTTTACCCCAAAGGGCAGATAAAGGATTGCAGTGCGGACTAAGTGGCAATCGGGTATCGGAGGCGGCGACGCTCCGACGAGACTTTAATCGGAAACGACCCTCCGGCAACGGATGGCAGTCAAAGGGGAAATCCAACCCGACCTAAGCCGCAAGATTTACTTTATCTGCTGCCACCACCTCTTTTTATCTGGAGGGTATGCGTTGAATACCAATGACTCTGAGTCACGAGATAAGACTCGAAAAACAAAAAAGAAATCACAGAAAAAAAGTGGGAATCTGCGTTGGATCATTACGATTTTCTTCGTAACGATCGTGGTTTCCTCGGCAATTTCCTTTCTGTCCTCAACAATTCTGGACGGAGCGGGGCTTGTCGAGGCGTTTATTGTCCTGCTGCTCATTGTGTTGATCGGAGTTTTCTTTGACATCATCGGCGTGGCAGTGATTTCCGCGAGCGAAAAACCGTTTCATTCCATGGCCTCCAAAAAGGTTCCGGGTGCTGTGGAAGCGCTTGCGCTTTTGCGGAATGCGGAAAAGGTTTCCGGCATCTGCAACGACGTGGTGGGAGATATCTGCGGGGTTGTTTCCGGCTCTGCCTCTGCGATTATCGCGGTCAAGGCGTTGGTTTCCATCAACTCTGACACGATTGCGCAGCTCATTATGTCTGCTACCGTTGCAGGTGTGACGATTGCCGGCAAAGCATTCGGCAAAAATCTTGCAATGCAGAAAACAACGCAGATTGTACACATAGTATCGAAAATGATATACTTTATAAAGTCACCGTTCTGCCGTAAGCGGAAACAGAAGTGACGCATTTGACAGGTTGTGTAAGCTTGAATTTGCTGAATCAAATCAATTCCAGAGAAGATCTTTGTGCGTTGGATGCACAGCAGCTTCGCCTTTTGTGTGATGAGCTGCGCCAGTTTTTGGTGCTGAACGTCGCTAAAACCGGCGGACACTTGGCATCCAATCTTGGCGTGGTCGAGCTGACTGTTGCCATTGAGCGCGTGTTTGATACATCGAAGGACCGATTGGTGTTTGATGTCGGACACCAATCCTATGTTCATAAAATCCTGACCGGACGCCGCGAGGAGTTTTCGTCGCTTCGTTCCTATGGCGGCATTTCCGGTTTTCCAAAACCGTCGGAAAGCGACTGCGATGCGTTTGTTGCCGGTCATGCATCCTCTGCTGTTTCTACAGCACTTGGCATGGCTCGGGCAAGAACGCTTCAGAATGAGGATTACAATGTCATTGCCCTGATGGGTGACGGCGCTATGACCGGCGGGCTGGCTTATGAGGGCATGAACGATGCCGGTGAGAGCGATGAACCGTTGATCGTGATTCTGAACGATAACGGGATGTCAATTACGCCAAACGTCGGCGGAATTTCCAAGCATCTGTCTCTGATTCGCACCAGACCGGGATATTTCCGCCTGAAAAAGCTCTTTCGCAGCGTGACCAATGTCCTTCCGGGAGGCAAGGCGTTTTACCGCTTTACCTACCGCCTGAAAGAACGCTGGAAACGGATGCTCCTTGGCTCGACGCTGTTTGAAGAGATGGGCTTTGAATATTACGGCCCCGTTGACGGTCACAATATTGAACGCCTGGAATATATGCTCAAATTGGCAAAGGAGTGCCAAAAGCCGGTTTTGCTGCATATTATTACGAAAAAAGGCAAGGGCTATGCGCCTGCCGAAATCAATCCGGATGTATTCCACGGAATCGGGTGTTTTGATCCGGAAAGCGGAAAGCCGCCGAAATACAGGCATCTTCCGTCCTTTTCCGATACATTCGGGAAAACAGCCTGTGCGCTTGCGGAGGAAAATCCAAGGGTATGTGCGATATCGGCGGCAATGATCGGCGGAACGGGCTTGAAGGAATTCTCCGAGCGTTTTCCGAACCGTTGCTTTGATGTCGGCATTGCCGAGGGACATGCGGTCTCAATGGCGGGCGGACTTGCCAAGCAGGGAATGCTTCCGATTGTCGCAATCTATTCCACCTTCCTGCAGCGTGCCTACGATATGATTTTGCAGGATGTGTCCATGCAGAATCTTCATGTGGTGTTTGCCGTGGATCGAGCCGGTTTGGTTGGCGAGGATGGCGAAACGCATCAGGGCGTTTTTGATATCAACTATCTTCGATCCATTCCGAATATGCAGATACTTTGCCCGGCCAATCAGGAAGAACTTGAAATGATGCTCCGCGACGCGGTTTTAAAGATGGACGGTCCGGTTGCGGTCCGTTATCCGCGTGGCTGTGACGGTGCGTTCCGAAAAGCAGCGGACAAGCCTGTGCTTCGGGAAGGAACGGATATTACACTGATCGGTTACGGAACGCTCATCAATAATGTGCTCGATGCGGCGAAGCTTTTGGAAAAAGACGGCATTAGCGCAGAGGTGATCAAGCTGCCGTCCGTAAAGCCGATTGATATGGTAACGATTGCGAAATCCGTCCGCAAAACGGGACATCTGTTGGTTGCCGAGGACGCCGTTTGTATCGGCTGTGCAGGCAAGGAGATTGCTGCGCTTTTACGGACGCAGAAAATCGTTGTTCCGACAAGGCTTGTGAATATCGGCGACCGTTTTGTTACGCACGGTTCGGTTGACCGGCTGTATCAGATGCTCGGCTTGGATGCGAAATCTCTTGCGAGGAAGGCTGCGGAGGTAATGCGCGATGAAGAATAAGGAACGTTTGGATATTCTTCTGACACAAAAAGGATTGTGCGAAAGCCGCAGCCGTGCACAGGCGCTCATTATGAGCGGCGAAGTCTATGTGAACGGCCAAAAGTGTGACAAGGCCGGCACTCCGGTCGATGAGAATGCGCTCCTGGAGATTCGCGGGAATTCCTGCCCGTACGTCAGCCGCGGCGGCCTGAAGCTGGAAAAAGCGCTTCGTGATTTCGGCATTGATCCAACAGGCTTCGTATGCAGTGATTCCGGCGCTTCCACCGGAGGCTTTACGGATTGCCTTCTGCAAAAAGGCGCGAAAAAGGTCTTTGCGATTGATGTCGGCTACGGTCAGCTTGCATGGAGTATTCGCACGGACGAGCGTGTTGTCTGCATGGAGCGAACCAATATTCGCTATGTAACGCCGGAAAATCTCGGTGAGCTGCTCGATCTTTCCGTGGTAGACGTATCGTTCATCTCTTTAAAAATCGTTCTTCCTGTCATTAAGACGCTTTTGAAGCCGACCGGTCAGATTGTATGCCTGATTAAGCCGCAGTTTGAGGCAGGAAAGGACAAGGTCGGCAAAAAGGGCGTTGTTCGTGATGCGGCAGTTCATGCCGAAGTTCTGGAATCCTTCCTTGCGCTTGCGGCGCAGCTGGAACTGACCGTCAGGAACCTGACATTTTCGCCCGTAAAGGGGCCGGAAGGAAATATTGAGTTTTTAGGGCACTTGTCTATGCTGCCCGATGGCGCGACCCAGCCGGATGTGAAGGCTTTGGTTGCTGCCGCCCATGATGTATTATGAAAAAAATTGTAATGACCCCGAATCCTTATCGGGACAGAAATTTCAGATTTGCAAATATGGCGGAAAAAATCCTCCATGAAGCAGGCATTGAAACCAGAATCTGCCTTGCGTTCGATGTGGATAAGAGCTTCGAATTGCCGAGTGATGTTGTGCTGCATGATTTGACAGAGGAGTTGAGAGATGCCGATCTGCTGATATGCTTTGGCGGAGACGGCACAATTCTTCATGCTTCCAAAGCCGCGACGCGATTAGGCGTTCCGATCCTCGGTGTGAATATCGGCACAATGGGATTTATGGCGGAGCTGGAAAGCGGCGACCTCAAGGAGCTCAGCCGCCTTGCTACGGGAGACTACACCGTAGAGGAACGCATGATGCTTCATGTTCGGGCAGAGCATGAGGGACATGTCATTTTAGAAGAGGATGCGCTCAACGACGCGGTGATTACCAAAGGTGCGGTTGCAAGAATTATCCAGTTGGGCGTTAGCTGTGATAATGTGGAGATGATGTCCTTTGGCGGTGACGGCGTGATTGTCTGCACACCGACCGGTTCTACAGCATATTCCATGTCCGCAGGCGGACCGATCGTTGAGCCGACGGCACAGAACATCATCATCACACCGATCTGCGCCCATGATATGCGTACGAAAACGGTCGTGACCTCTGCGCAGCGCAGCATCGGCGTGGAAATCGGACGCATCGGACGAAAAAGCGCGTTCCTGTCTGTAGACGGCGGCAGAGCGCTTCGCCTGAATACCGGCGACAAAGTTACCATTACCAACTCACCCTATTTAACAAAACTTGTGCATTTAAGCGATCGAAGCTTTTTTGAAATTGTAAAAAACAAATTTAAGTAGGTGCAGAAATGAAAGCAAATCGCCAGAAAAAGATCATTGAATTGATTTCCGAAAAAAGCATTGAGACACAGGAACAGTTGCTTCAGGAGCTGCATAACTGCGGTTATCATAGCACACAGGCGACTGTTTCCCGTGATATTAAGGAATTGCGTATCGTAAAAACGCTCGATGGCCTTGGCAGCTACCGTTACAGCTTGTCTCACAAGAATGAGAGCGAAATGTTTGACAATCGGTTCCGTGTGATATTTCGTGAATGTGTGACCAGCCTGAATTATGCACAGAATCTGGTCGTTATAAAAACAATGCCCGGCTTGGGTGCTGCTGCCGGCGCGAATATCGATGCGCTGCGTATGCCCTCCGTGGTGGGCACCCTTTCCGGCGATGATACAACGCTGGTCATTATGCGTGATACCGAAAGTGCGATGGATCTGTGTGAAGAGATCCAAAAAATGATCGAGTAAAAGAGGAATCCCCATGCTCCGACTGCTGCACATCGAGAATATTGCCGTCATTGAGCAGGCAGATATCCTGTTTGAGGACGGCTTTAATGTCATGACAGGTGAGACCGGTGCCGGCAAATCCATCGTGATCGATGCGATTTCTGCGATCCTCGGCGAGCGCGCCTATCGTGACATGATCCGAACCGGTATGAATAAGGCTTCCGTGCGTGCGGTGTTTGACCGTGTTCCGAAATTG
>JAEDKB010000259.1 GCA_016296045.1 Oscillospiraceae bacterium | reverse complement strand
ACTTGTTAGATAGTATATCATACTGTCTAACAAATGGGGTGCAATTCATCAGCCGGTCGGGATTTTATTCTTATCAAATACGGTCACGTTTTCATAGCCCATCTGAGCCAGAAAATATGCGCAGGAGAGACCCGCCGGACCCGCGCCGATAACGGCTATCTTTTCGGTGTAGGGTCTGGTGCTGCCCTTGTGGAAGACCTTCTTGGGTATGTAGCGGCTGTCCTCATCGAGCTCCTTTGCGGCAACGAATTTCTTTATCTCATCAATGGTGACTGCGCGGTCGATTTTTCCGCGGGTGCAGGCAGCCTCGCAGCGGCGGTTGCAGATACTGCCGCAGACTGCCGGGAAGGGGTTATCCTGTTTTATGAGCTTCAGGGCGTCCATGTAGCGTCCCTCTGCCGCCATTTTTATGTAGCCCTGAACCGCAATGTGAGCGGGACACGAGGCCTTGCAGGGTGAGGTACCGGAATCGTGGCAGGAGATGCTGTTATCCTCGCGGTAATCCGGATTCCATTTGCTTTCGCCCCATATCTTGTCATCGGGGAGCCCGGCCACGGGATACTGAACGGGGCCCGATTTTGTGCAGAGCTTCTGTCCCAGCTTTGCCGCGCCCGCGGGGCAGACATCGGCGCATTTACCGCAGGCAACGCACTTGTCCGCGTCAACATGGGCACGGTACACGGAGGCGGAAAGGTTGGGAGTGTTGAAGTATTGGCTCGTTCTGATCGCACGGCAGGAGCCGAGGTTGCAGTTGCAAATGCAGTTGACCTTATCGGCGCCGTCAACGCGGTTTATCTGATGTACATAGCCGTTGTCCTCGCAGCGGGCAAGCAGCTCTTCTATTTCCTGCCTTGTGGCGGAGCGGCCAAGCCCTGTTTCCACTGAATAGCGCGCCATATCGCCGAGTGTGATACAGCACTCCTCCTCCAGCTCACCGCAGCCGTCGTTAAATGTCCTCGCTGTCGCACGGCAGATACAGGGCAGGATCGCGAAGCTGCCGTCTGCTTTGTCGAGCCAGTGAGAAATGTGCTCAAGGTCAACGGACCGACTGTCATGAGGTATCGCCTTTTCCACCGGGATCGCATGCATGCCTACGCCTGCACCGCCCGGAGGTACCATGGAGCCGACAGTCTTTATCGGCATAAAGGTCATCCGGTCGAACATATGGACCCTGTCTGCGGTCCCGGGGCTTTCCAGCACCTCATGCAGAGCCATCCATTCTCCGCAGCCGATAATGAAATGGGGAACGAACCACTGCTTATGATGGTCTTCGTTTTCCCAGTCATATTCCAGCAGGCCGATGTTTGCCATTTCGTCCAGCATTTTTTTGATGTAAGCCTCGTCCCTGTGCATTTTCTTTGCCAGACGTGCAGGCGTGGTAGGTTTTCGCTGACCCATTGCCAGTGCGATCTCCGCCATTTCGTCGGTGACAACGGATGAAAGGCCTATATACTCGGGTGAATCCTTCGAGATTTTTTCCAGGCCGAGCTTGATCTCCACGCGGTCGGTGATCATAGCGCCGAGCTTACATATGAGTTCTCTTTCTTCAGACATTATATATCTATTACACCGTGGATGCCGTGGGCGAAGATTTAAACTGCTGCAAGGAAAAAGCCTGCAAGCTTTTCGACGAGCTTGAGAAGGCAAGGCTCATTGAGCGAAAGCGTCAGGGACAGGGAAAGCCGTCGCGGATATATGTGCTGCGCTTTGATTCAGAAGTCGGAAAATCCGACTTTAAGAAGTATGGAAAACCGACCTCCGGAATATCGAAAAGCCGACTTCAAGAGGTCGGAAAATCCGGTCCAAACAATACTAATATTATTTATAACAAGGTTAAAGATATCTATCCATCTTCCGCGCGCGAGGAGATTGAAGAGAGATTCAAAGAACAGTTGGATTATTATGTTTATTTCGCCGAACATCCCATCAAGAAAAGTGTGGTGGATACGATGATAAGCATTCTTGCGGATACCGAAGAGAGCCAGGCGTTAACCTTAAAAATCGGAGGTGTGGATGTTCCCCAGGAACGAGTTGCGGAACGGTTCAGAGAACTTAACTTCGTTCACATAGACTATATTTTTGACTGCCTGGAAGAGAGCAAATCAGACATTCGAAACATTCGAGCATACCTGATGACTGCACTTAACAACGCGCCTGTCACTATGGACAGCTATTACGATGCAAAGGTAAGGCGCGACATG
>JAEDKB010000258.1 GCA_016296045.1 Oscillospiraceae bacterium | reverse complement strand
ACACGCTGCTGCTGACCGCCGGAGAGGGAAGTGACCTTGCGGTTTTCAAATCCCTTCAGTGAAACGATTTCCAGCATTTCTGTTACACGTTCGTCGATCTCCTGCTCACTGAGCTTTGCGATCCGAAGACCGAAAGCGATATTGTCATAGACATCAAGGTGTGGGAACAGTGCGTATCGCTGGAATACCGTATTGATCTTTCGTTGATAGGCGGGCACGTCATTGATTCGTTTCCCGTCAAACAGAACATCGCCGGATGTCGGCGTCAAAAAGCCTCCGATGACACGAAGGGTTGTGGTTTTCCCGCAACCACTGGGACCGAGCAAGGTAAGAAACTCCTTGTCGTTGATGTAGAGATTGATGGAATCGAGCACTCGCTCGCCATCGAATTCCATGACCAGATCTGTCAAACAGATCAGCTCCTGGGACATGTATCCTCCCCCATTTCCAAAATAAAAGTAGTATTATGCAGAAATTGCGCAATACTCTATTATGAATTATAAAGCAAACACGGATAAAGTCAATGAAATTTTCCGTTTTTTCGACAGATTTTTCAAACGCTTGGTGTTGCTTGAATTCGGGCTTGGAAAAAAGACGGGGAAACCAAAACAGGCGGTGTTTTGGATATCGTGTCAGCCACCAAACACAGGGGAGCGTGGTTAGATAATTCTTGACTTATATAGTGTGCGGTGATAAAATGTTATATACTTTAATATATTGGCTAAGTTTGTCTTTTGCACAGTTTTTGTGAAGATTATGAGAGAGGCTTTGGGGGAATTTCGGATGCGAACGAAGCGCATTTTGCTGGCTTCGCCGACGATGCACGGCGAAGAAATGAAATATATTCAGGAAGCTTTTGATACAAACTGGATCGCACCGTTAGGGAAAAACGTTGATTCATTTGAGCAGGAAATCTGCGATTATATCGGCGGAGGCTATGCCGCTGCGCTGACCTCCTGTACTGCGGCGCTGCACATGGCGCTGAAGCTTTGCAAACTCAAGCGTGACGAGGTCGTTCTGTGTTCCGATTTGACCTTTTCCGCTTCGGTCAATCCCGTCTCCTACGAAGGCGGGCGGCAGGTGTTTATCGATTCGGACTATGAAACGTGGAATATGGATCCGGCTGCGCTGGAAAAGGCGTTTGAAAAGTATCCGGAAGCGCGTGTCGTAATTGTTGCCAATCTTTACGGTACACCTGCGCGTTTGAACGAGATCCGTGCAATTTGCGATGAGCATCATGCGGTCCTGATTGAGGATGCCGCAGAATCTCTTTCTGCGACCTACTGCGGAAGACAAACCGGCACCTTTGGCGATTATAATGCGCTGAGCTTCAACGGCAATAAGATCATTACCTCTTCCGGCGGCGGCATGCTGCTTTCACGCGACGAGGCTGCCGTGAAAAAGGTTCGTTTCTGGGCAACTCAGGCAAAAGACCCCGCGCCTTACTATCAGCACAGCGAGATCGGCTACAATTATCGGATGAGCAACATTGTTGCGGGAATCGGCAGAGGGCAGCTGCTCCATCTGGAGGAACATCGGAAGCTGAAAAAAGAAATCTATGAGCGCTACCGTAATGCGTTTGCCGAGCTTCCGCTTACCATGAATCCGCATCTTGCCTGCTCCGAGCCGAACTACTGGCTTTCCTGCATTTTGCTGGATAAGGAGGTCTCGGTTGATCCGTTTGAAATCATGAAGCGATTGGATGCGCACAATATCGATTCCCGTCCGACATGGAAGCCGATGCATTTGCAGCCTGTATTTGCAGACCGTGATTTTATTACGGTCAATGACCTTCCGGTGAGTGAAGAAATCTTTTCACGCGGCCTCTGCCTGCCCAGTGATATTAAGATGACCGAAGACGAGCAGAATGAGGTTATCGCAATTGTAAAATCCTTTTTCTGAGGAGCTGCCGCCCCATGTATGCACGGTACATAAAACGAATTCTTGACTTTTTGCTTTCCTTTACAGCGATGACGCTTTTGTCGCCGATCTTTTTGCTTTTGATGCTGCTTGGCACCATCTTTATGCGGGGCAACCCCTTCTTTTGTCAGCGCAGACCTGGCAAAGACGGAAAGGTGTTTTCTATCATCAAATTCCGTACGATGAGTGATAAAACAGATGCGGAAGGAAAACTCCTTCCGGACAGGGAACGGCAAACGGCTTATGGCCGCCTCCTTAGAAAAACCAGCCTGGATGAGTTGGCCGAG
>JAEDKB010000257.1 GCA_016296045.1 Oscillospiraceae bacterium | reverse complement strand
TTGAGAACCCGGCACTGCGCAAAAAATTCCTGGACCAGCTTCTGAGACTGCCGGCGTGCATTTTTCCGCTCTTGAAAGAGGGCGGTTTCCGTGCCCTTCTTTTCCGCCCGCTCTTTTGCAACACGCTCAATTTGGTAGAGGGCTTGTATAATTTTCAACAGAGGCTCAGCTTTTCCATATCCGTTTTCAACGGCTTGCAGAAAGCGTCTGCGGGCATGCGCCCAGCAACATGCAACTTCGCAGTCCAGTTTTTCATAGGCCGCGTAAGAGTCTCTGATGATTGTTCCGGAGTAATCTCCGAGCAGACTTTTTGCGACATCCCGGGATCGGGACGGCGAAAAGTGAAAAGCGATCATCGGCGGCCCGACTCCAGTCAATCGACACCACAGATATGCTTGCTTACACTTCTTTGCCCCCTTGACCATTAATTTGATGAATGTTTCATCCGCATGAAGGATATCGCACTGCATAATCCGGTCAACCATCCGTTCATAAAGGGGCAGCAAGGCATCTGCCGTGCGCTTGTAGAGATCTTCCAGAGTGGATGGAGCCACCGGCAATCCATCGTTGCTGAACATCCGTGCCTGACGTTCCAGAGGGATAGCATTTTCCACCTTGTCCGCCGCCACTTTTGCTACGAAAGAAATGTCATAACGAGTTCTGCCGCTGACCGAATCGAAAACATCTCCCGGAGCGGGAGCCGTAACTACACCGCGCAACGCATCAGAGGGATCGGCATATTTGGCCCGCTTGAAATGAATCACATATAATCCGGTACGGTAAGCGATCCGTTCGCTTTCCTCGTAGCCGATCAAAGTCATTCCCTGCCGCTTTTCTTCCGGAACATCAATGATGCGTTCCTCGCGCGGCAGGTTAGACGGAATTTCAGAAAGAGCATTCGGCTGCCGGACTCTACGTTCGTGCTCCGACACCTTCTGAGGTGCTTTCTCAATCGGCGCTTCCTCCTCTTCTTCAGGAAAAAGCGCTGGGGTATCATCCTCTGGAATATAATGTTCCGTTTTGGAACCGAACATCTGGCGTTTGAACCATGCCAGCTCATTGCTGAGTTTTTCAACTTCCTCAGCCAGATCTCGGATGGCGTCTCGCGCCTCTGCCAACGTTGTGACTTCCGGTAATACCATAATGAAAATATACCGGAAACTTCCTCAAATTCAAGCCCAGTCAAGACTTTTTCGAGTATCTTTTGTAATAGCGATGCGGTTTGATCCCGGACAGGAGCGCTGCAAGTTCTCGACTGGACAATTCAATCCGCCCTTCCGCCGATTTGGGAAGGTGAAAGGCACCGCTTTCCAAGCGCTTCATCCAAATCGTAAAGCCATCTCCCTGCCATTGCAAAATCTTCACCATTTTGCGACTGCGACCGAAAAATACGAAAGCGTGACCAGATTCCGGCTCCTGCTGAATATATTCTTCCACCGCTCCCGCAAGGCCGTCAAACGATTTGCGCATGCTGATCGGCGTGGGGCAATAGTAGAACTTTATTGCTCCGCTGAAACCGAACATGCCAACGTCCTCAATACCGTCAAAACATTGAGCAAGGTCGCTTGATCGAAATCACACGTAACTTGAATTTCAAAACCTGCGGCGTGAAGGCTTATTCCGCTGTCGGAACCGTTCCGGGCTCCTCCTGCCGCCAAAGGAACTTCTACAAACTCCAACTCTCCGGAGGCAGGGGATTTTCCCTCACGCTCCTTCTTCAAGATCCCTATCCAGCGACGTACATTCTCATATGGCAAATCTTTCAGCTCGCAATATTCCTGAATCGTTAAACCGCCATCCCAATATTCCGACAACTGTTCCCGCCAGTAGTCACGACTACGCCTTTCTCGTTCCATTTGCGCCTCCCGGTTTCAAGTTACGGAGGCAAGGTAATCTCACTTCGGGAGGATTTCTAGATGGGGCTCACTGGGCATATACGTCCATTATCTATAACCTTTGCGTAAATTTTCTGTACAACTGCTTGACAAGACCTGTTCCCGTATTATATTATATTGATTTAACAGAAAAAAATAACCGCTAACATAAGGAGGTCTTATCATGAAACAAGTTACCAGAAAACATGCTGTAATGATGGAATATGTCATTATCGCTGTGTTGATCGCTGCTGCTGTGGTTGTTGCAGTCATTATGTTCGGTAAGAACGTTTCGAAGGAAATGAACGTTGCAACGCAGGCGATGAGTGATGCGAAAGGCGCAGAA
>JAEDKB010000256.1 GCA_016296045.1 Oscillospiraceae bacterium | reverse complement strand
GCACGGCAATCAGCTTTTCGGTAATAATCCTTTTGCGGCTGACAGGATGAGTCAGCAGAAATTCCGCTGTTTTGTCTTTTTCTTCTTTACTGAGGATACCTGCTGCACAAAGAGCCGCATAAAATGCACCGCCGAGTCCCAGAACATTGCCGCACTCAACAGCGTAAAACCCGACGAGCGTACCGAAGTTCAGGCGGTCCATACCAAACGCCTCGGTAAAAGAACCCATGGAGGCAAATATATCGTTGACACTGTCCATCTGTCCTTTCATTTCAGGAAACAGAAAAATACAGGTCGCAAGCAAAAAACCGATGGAAGCCGTCCATATCAAAAACGAAGTTTTGCCTTGCCTCAGTTCGTGCTTTACAAGCGTCATACCGTTTCACCGTCCTTTTCATAATAATGCAGGAATACTTCTTCAAGGTCCGGCTCTGTAACCGTAAGATCATTCACCCGCCCGGCGGATAGCGTGCGCAGCAGGCTGTTCATATCGCCGTTGTAAAGAAAGCTGACCGAATCTTCCGATTCTTTTTTGTCTCGAACGCCGTTGAGTTGTTCTAAGTTTACAACACCTTGAACCGTAATGCGTCTTGCGCTGGTTTTAGAGAGGAGGTCCACACTGTTGCATGCAACTATTCTGCCGTCGCGGATAATCGCCGCCCGGGTGCAATTTCGCTGAATTTCCGAGAGAATATGGCTGGATAAAAGAATCGTTGCTCCCTCTTTGTTTCTCTCCCGAAGAATGTCAAAAAACTCTTTTTGCATCAGCGGATCCAATCCGCCGGTCGGCTCATCCAGCACAAGCAGGTCCGGTCGATGCTGCAAAGCACAGACAATGGCTACCTTCTTCCTGTTTCCAAAGGACAGTTCATCTATTTTTCGCGACACATCAAGCTGTAAGCGCTCGCATAGCAATTTTGATTCAGCGGTGCAATCTTTTTTTCGCAAGTCGGCAGACAGCTTCAACACATCTTTTACTTTCATTCCTTGGTAAAATAATGCCTCTGAGGGAAGATAGCCGATATTCTGCAGAATTGTTTTGCATTGCTTTGTAACATCTTTCCCAAATATCATTGCGCTGCCGGAGGTGGGAGCAATCAACCCGAGCAGTGTCCGGATTGTCGTGGATTTTCCGGCGCCGTTTGGCCCGATGAAGCCAAAGAACTCGCCCTGTTCTACCGTCAGGTCAAGGTCAATGATACCTCTTGCCTTACCGTAGTATTTTGTGAGCTTTGCCGTTTTAATTACATCCATATTCCGTCATCCTTTCCGAAGATATATACTCTTCCAAAAGCTCATCAGCTTAGTAAAACCCTTTTCCATCTGTTCCATATCCACATTGCCACGCTGAACCATCTCCCAAATATACCCTTCGGAAGCCAAATACATTTCGCGGTACATCATCGGAATATCCAATCCGGGAATAAACTGTTCCGGATTCATATTTAGAAGTGTCTTATCCGCTTTAAGATTAAAGTATTTGTGGTAGCTTTCCTGAACAGCGGCGGAAATATCTGCATCCCTTTCGTAAAATGCCTTGATGGTAAAGTTCGCCATATCGGGGTAGAGGCGAATAATTTCCATTTTTGCCTGCATACCTCGTTCCATACTCTCAAAGAGATTATCCTGTCCGTAACAGTTATACTTTGTCAGATATTCTATGGTTATCTCCGCACATTTGTCCCACAGAAACATATACAGCTCTTTTTTGTTGTGAAAGTAATGAAAGAGCAGGGATTTGCTGATGCCCGCCGCATCCGCGATCTCACTCATGGGGCTGTTTTTATAGGAATTTTGTGAAAACACCCGATAGCCGGCATTTATGATTGCCTGCTGCTTTTCTGCGGGCAGGAAAAAGAATCTTTCGTTCATAGCGTCACCTCTGTTAACCGATTCGGTCAATCGCATTATAAAGCCGTTGACCGATTTTGAGAAGACACTTTTTGAAATAGTTGTTTAAAAATAAATGGGGCCGCACAACTGCGACCCCACAGACATATTTGTTGTCCTGATCAGAATATTTTATCTAACGGATGATTCGGTGTTTGCACATCTGCTGTCTCTCCGCTTTCGCAAACCCATAAAGATATTATCTTTATTTGTTTCAAATCACTTCCTTATGAGGCGTCAGCATAGACCGCAGTTTATTATTTGAATACAAGCCCGTTTTTCTCGGAGCTTTTGAGAAGTATGACCGCCGCAGCCAGCACCAGCAGCTCGTAAATTCCGAAGGTGTGCCACACCGCCTCCG